>JANTFQ010000079.1 GCA_024763405.1 Calditrichaceae bacterium | reverse complement strand
GCTTCTCCCGAAGGGGTGCTGCATCTCGAAGAGACACATCCGGACATTCCCGTTTTTACCGCCGCGCTCGATCGCGAGCTAAACGAACACAAATATATTCTCCCGGGTCTGGGCGACGCCGGCGACCGTATTTACGGAACCGAATAAAACGGTTTTATTATTTATTACATCGTTATACACTTCAATGCCTCTAATTCTGCTTGCTATTGTTAGAATTTTTTAGCATTTTTGAAATATGAAAAAAGATTTAAAAAATATAAGTTCAGTCTTACGCAAAGAATTGCCAAGATTGCAATCTAAATTTAAAGTATCGACTCTAGAAATTTTTGGTTCTTATGTCCGAAATGAACAGAACTTAAAAAGTGATTTGGATATATTAGTGACATACTCTAAAACTCCAGATCTGCTTCAGTTTATTGAACTTGAAAACTACTTAAGTGACTTGTTTGAATTGAAAGTTGATTTGGTAATGCGTAGCGCCCTTAAACCAAATATTGGAAAACGAATAATTGCTGAAGCCAGGTCAGTTTTATGAAAGATGATTTAACACTGCTTGACTATCTACAAGATATTTTAGATTCCATCATTTCTATAAAAGAGTTTCTTGCCGGAATGGATTATGATTCATTCCGAAAAGATAAGAAAACACAATATGCAGTTATCAGAGCTTTAGAAATAATCGGTGAAGCTTCGAAGAAAGTGCCAAAAGAAATACGTGAGATTTATCCGGATATTCCTTGGCGCTCAATAGCAGGAATGAGAGATAAATTAATTCACGATTATTTTGGTGTTGATATTGAAGTGGTCTGGAATACAGCGAATGAGAAAATCTTATCATTAGAAAATGAAATAAAAGAAATCCTTTCTTATTATAAATCTATTGAATAGCACAATACTAAATAAACCAGTGTATAACATAACGCTAAACCGGAACAAAAACGTGTCAGGGTTCCCGTTCATCCTGTTATTCGGGCAAAAGTTTTGGTGAGTTAAAGTTGCTGGCCGCTTAGGTTTTTGTCCGGTTAGCTTGTCGTTATGCCGAGTTGTTGATTTTAAGTACGTAGCAGATTTACACATTTTTTAAGATTCTTGTTATTGACATATTTTGCTATTATCTTTTAATCAAAATACAGCGAATGAGGTTGAAATGGATACTAAACAAATAAATAAAAGAATAAAAAGAATCCCCCAAAGTTTAATCCCAGAGGTAATGGATTATATTGATTTTTTGATTAACAAATATGATACTTCGGTAAATGGAAATAAATCTTTTACTTTTTCGTGGGAAGGTGGTTTATCAGATGTAGCAAATAAATACAGTGCTTTAGATTTACAACATAAATCCTTGGAATGGCGATAATGTATCTTCTGGATACAAACATATTTCTTGAGATTTTGCTTGATCAGGGGAAAAGTAGAGAATGTAAAAGTTTCCTGCTTGCTAATGAAAATTAGATATTTATTTCGGACTTTTCACTTCATTCAATTGGTGTTATTCTGTTTCGCTATAAAAAGATAAAAATATTTAATTCCTTCATTGGAGACGTAATCTCTAAAATCCGTGTATTGAATCTTCCTACTTCCGAATACAAACAATTGGCATCATCAACAAAAAAGCTCTAAATGGATTTCGATGACCTCTACCAATATCATATTGCGAACTACTTTGAACTTAAGATTGTAACAATGGATACTGATCTTAAAAAAGTACAAGATATAGAAGTAGTATTTCTATAGATATTAAAATGATAATTTAAGATTCTCCTATAATGATGTAATACACTTAGAAAAAAACTTTAGAACCATCCCAATAATAAGGATTTTGTAGATAATAATATGAAAGTTTTTTTATCGAAATCCGTGTTTTTCCCGTGAAAATCAGCGGCATTAGATTTATTAGACCTAACTATTACCCACTCTGATCGACATAGAACCACAATTAGCGTAGTAAGACTAAAAAGAGCAAGATGCGAAAGAAGGTAAAAATGAACTATGATTACGACGTCATCGTCATCGGCTCCGGCGCCGGTGGATTGTCTGCTGCATTGCCGCTGGCCCAGGCCGGGGAAAAAGTACTGGTTTGTGAACAGCATGAAGTCCCGGGCGGCTGGACCCATTCCTTTTCCCTTGGCGGTCACCGCTTTAGTCCCGGCGTACACTATATCGGCGGCCTAAACGAAGGCGGGCAAATGCGCCGGATTTACGAAGGGCTCGGTGTGTCGCAGGATTTGCCTTTTTACGAACTGAATCCCAACGGATTTGACCATTTTATTTTTGGGAATGAACGTTTCGATTTTCCCCGTGGCAAGGACAAATTGATGGCCCGCTTAAAAGAGCGCTTCCCGGAGGAAGTAAAAGGCATCGACAATTATTTTGCCACCTTAACGGGCATGATGGAAAACCTGAACCACCTGGGACGTGTAAAGACAGCCGGGGATGCCGTCAAATTACCCGGTCGGATTGCCTCGCTGCTGAAATGGTTCAAACGTACCGGGCAGGATTTAATTGATGCCTATATCTCCGATCCACTGCTAAAGGGTATCCTGTCGGCACAGTCGGGCGACCATGGCTTGCCGCCTTCGCAGGTATCGGCCTTTGTGCACGCCGGAATTACCAATCACTATCTCGATGGCGGGTACTATCCTAAAAATGGCGCGCAGGCTATTCCCAATGCCTTTGTCCGGGCTCTGAAAAAGGCCGGCGGGGAAATTCGTCTGAACACAGCCGTACAAAAACTAAGGATAGAAAAAGGCAGTGTTCGGGCAGTGGTTTTAGAAGATGGAACCGAACTAAGCGCCCGTTATGTGATTAGCAACGCCGACCCGGAAGTAACCTTTGGCAAACTGATTGGCCGTGAATTTTTGAGTAAAAAACTGCGCAAAAAATTAGATCGGGTAACATATTCCACTTCGGCTTTAAGTCTCTTTTTTGCAGTGGATATGGATTTACGGGCTGCCGGTTTGGATTCGGGCAATTACTGGCTGTACGATTCTCCCGATGTGGACGGCTTGTACCGTATGGGACAGGAAGGATATCTTTTAAAAAACAATACGGTTCCGGCCATGTTTTTAACGGTCACCACCTTAAAAGACCCCGGGAAATTGCGCAATGGAATTCATACCTGTGAAGCCTTTACCTTTTTGAAATATGATATGTTTCGGAAGTGGGCCGGGGAAGAATGCGGCCATCGTTCGCCGGAATATGAGCAGTTAAAAGAAAAACTGATGCAGGCCATGTTTGACCGTCTGGAAAAGCAGGTACCCGGTATTTCCGGCAATGTTGTTTTTAAGAATCTGGCTACACCGCTAACCAACGAACACTATATAAACGCGACATACGGAAATTTATACAGCATCGCTAAAACACCGTCACAGGTGGGCCCGGGATCGTTTCCGGTACAGACTGAAATTAAAAATCTGTTGATGTGCGGAGCCAGTACGCTGAGCCATGGTGTGGCCGGGGCTACGGTCTCCGGTTTGACCGCGGCCAAAAAAATACTGCGCTGTTCGACCGGTGATTTATTAAAAATGAACGGGCCTAAATTAAAAATCATGCAATCGGAAGAAGGAGCCTGATACACCAAGTTTCTAAAATTGAAAGATAAAAAATAACTATAAATTATACGGGTTATACGTACGAAGGCATGCCTTACGGCATCGGGCGCGGAATCCTTTGTTCTGAAAGGGAAAATATTTCTGGTTCTTTCTCATTCCGTGTGGATAAAAAGATCAAGTGCAAAATTGAAGGCCGCTGATTGTAACGGATAAAACACGAAGATAAAAAAAGACTACACGTGAAAAACTTCAAAATGCTACACAGAGTTCCGGGAAGAATGCACGAAGATTCACGAAGGATTAAATTTTTTTTAAACTCTGTGAACCCTCGTGAACCTTCGTGTGGCTTCGTGATATAAAAATCAGTTTAATCAAATTTGTCTTTTGATGAGTTTAATTCATTTTTCCGAATTATATTCGGGGTTATTCATTAAATGTAGGATAGAAGTTCGCTCCATCGTATACAGTTAACCCCATCCTTTACAGTTAGCCCCATGCTTTAGGCTGGGGAATAAAGAGAAGAATTCAATTTTTTTCAGGGCGTTTACGCCCTTTCAAGACGCCCTAAAGGGCGCGAATTATTTTGAGCAATTAACCATTTACCCCATCGTAAACGATGGGGCTAACAAAGCCTCACTCAATCCTTGGCAATACATCTGCCAGACCTTCAACGGATGGAGAAGTGATTTTCTTACACCAAATTACCTGCACAGACGAGAAAGGACCAGATTTTTCTTCATTCCGAGGTCTCGGGATTCAGCGAAATGAGATCAGCGTGTATAAATAACAACACTAAAGGTTTTTACGAGTTCATCAAAATTAAGGAAAGTTGAAAAGAAACAGGCTTCAGAATCAGTTTGTGTTCAGTTCCTGTTGCAAGAGATTAAAATCCGCGATAACCTGTTTAAGCTGTTCGCGTCTGTCGCTGACGGCTTCACCCTGTTGGCGCTGTTCCTTCATTGCCGCCCGAATGGCGCCCTGCGTATCGTTTAAAACCCCGCTGAGCCGTTCATCCAATTCCGAAGAAAAATGCCGGAAGGACTCGTTAATACTTTGGTACATAGCCCAGCGCAGATTTTCCACGTTGGCGGTAATCAGGGCGTCTGTCTGTTTCCCGAGACGTTTCAACACTCTTTTTTTGCGCAGGCCGGCAGGCAGAAGGCGGTTAATGGAGGCGCTATTGATGGGACTAAAAGTGGAATACCATTTATGGGTTACCCAGGATGGTCGGCGTACCATTTTAAAGGCGTGTTTGCTTTCTGGGGCGTAATAAGGGATATCAAACAGGTCAGCCGCTTTTTTTCGAATCAGCTCAATTAACTGATCGGCGCGCTGCTGGTGCGGTTTTAAGATTGCACTCATACGTTGGCGGAACAGGGCGGTTGTCTCTCCCGATTGATGCTCAAACCAACCCGGAATGGCGGCAGCTAATGCCTTATGATATTCGTCTTCTCCAATTGCAGAATTTCCGGCATTCGCCACGGTTTCAGTAATAATTCCATCTAAATAATTACGTGCTTCAATACGTATCTGCAGGGCATGTTCTTCTAAAAACAAAAGCATTCGTTTTTTATCACCGCTCAGTAGATCACTAGCACTTTGGCGCTGAAGTGTAACCTCCCCAATACTGCGCTCAAACACAGCAAGACGCTGCTGTAGCTCCTCAATGGGTAATTCCAAAGACCTTTGTTCTAAGCGCAAACGCATGAGCAGGGACGCAATTATATCGCGCGCTTTGCCTTCTATGGCGCCGTGCAGAGTCTGTTCTTTTTCATTTGATAAAAAATCGACAAGCCGTTGTTCAACTTTTACCAGCCCGCTTTCCTGCAAAAGGAGATCGTCTCCGTTTTTTTTTGCCGCAAGCGCTTGTTTTGCCGAGATACAGTAGACCGTTGTACCATTGGCGAATCCCAACTGCTCGCTGAGCATTTTCTGCAAAAATTCGCGCGATGCGATACGGTCGTCAGGCGTCAGGTAATCCACTTTATTAAGGATGAAAAAGAGACGCGGCACCTTGTCGCGTACCCGGCGCAGAAATTCAATTTCCGTTTCCGTAATAGGCGGATCTGATGAAAGAAGGAACAGGGCGGCGTCACACTGCGGCAGGAAATTTAAGGTCGCTTCGGTGTTATGTCGAAAGGTGGAGCCGATTCCGGGCGTATCGATAAAAACCAGGCCTTTTTCAAGAATGGGCGCCGGCAGGGTAACCTGCACTTCGGAAACGCCCAATTGATTTTCGGGATTTGCGTCTTCGGTGACAAAACGGGTGAGGAAGGGCTGCAAATCCGAAATTGCCGCCGCTGAAAGTACTTCGGGAGAATCCTCGTTGAGATAGCGGACTGTTGCCTGCGGTGCCGGTCCATATTCCAGAAAAGTGGGAATGGCTGTTTGGGGAATTACGGCAGTTGGTAAAATCTCCCCGCCGAGCAGGGCGTTGAGCAGGGTGCTCTTGCCGCGTTTGAATTGTCCCAGTACAGCCAGATGTAGCCGCCCTGCGTCCAAACGGTTTTGTAAATCGGATAGCTGCGGCTTAAAGGCGCTAAAGCCATCTCCCAGGGATTCAAGATAATCAATTGCTTTCGTCAGGGATACGGATAAGGCAGATGTGCTGGGAGATATTGATGCCGGGTTTTGCGCCATATCGAAAATTTCCTTTTAATTAAGAAATCCGGCCGAGTCCATAAAAAAACCGCTCTTAAATCCTGTAGCCGAAGGTAACGCCACCGCTGAATTCATGGTTGCGGCAGGAGTCATCAGCCTGGTTAAGGCGGTTAGGGGGGAACTCCATCCCCAAAGGAGTTAAAAATTAATTATAATCATGGAAAAATGCAAACACCGGGAACGTTTATCCTGAAATTTCTACGCCGTGCCAAAAAGCAACATAGTCTTTAATCTGCTTCGCTTTTTCGAAGGGCTGCACATAGTACCAGGCGGCATTAATATTGGTCTTGCCATCCACCACAACATTGTAATAGGATGCGGTTCCTTTCCAGGGACACTTTGTTGAATGGCTGCTTTCTTTAAGAAACTCTTTATTTACCGAATCCGGCGGGAAATAGTGATTTCCCTCCACGATGATGGTTTGATCACTTTTGGCGATTATTTTATTATTCCACTTTGCTTCCATCTTATTCTCCATATATTTTGTTCTTAATCTGAATCTTAATCCTACTTTCCACTTCTTACTTTCGACTTATAAGTAAAATACCTCCCGATTAATTCCGGCAGCTAACAGGCATTGCGATTGTTGACAATCAAACGTGCGCTGCGGCCAAAGGTAAAATAATTAAACCCCCACTGGATGGCGACCAGAATACGGTTTTCCGCTCCCACAAGAAACAAGAGATGAATAAATATCCACAATATCCATGCGATAGGGCCGGAAAGTTTTACATCGCCGCGGAAGGCTACGGCCGACTTTCGTCCGATTACAGCGAGGTTCCCTTTATCCATATATTTAAACGGTTTCGTTTTCTTGCCTAAAATATGGCTGGCAACGTAACGTCCCTGCTGCATCGCGACAGGTGCGATTCCGGGAAGAATGGCATCGTCTCCCATTTGGAAATGCGCTATATCCCCAATCACATAGATATCCGGATATTCCGGAATAGAGCAATCCGGATTAACAATTATCCTGCCGGTCTGGTCGGCTTCAATATTGTTTTTTTCTGCGAGTTTAGCGCTTAAGGAAGCCGCCTTAACTCCGGCTGCCCAAATCATCGTTTCGGTTGCAAGAGTATGAACGCCATGGGAATTTTTAAGGGTTACTTCTCCCTTCTGAATATCGTTTACATAGAAACCGGTTAATACTTCAACGCCCAGTTTGTGCAGAGTCTTTTCTGCTTTTGCAGAAAGCTCCGGAGGATAAACCGCGAGCACCCGTTTGTTTCCTTCTATTAAAACGATGCGCGCCTGAGAGGGATTGATATTATGAAAATCGCAGCGCATGGTATCCCGGGATATCTCGGCAATGGCGCCGGCCATTTCCACACCTGCCGGCCCTCCGCCGATGACGGTAAAAGTAAGCAGGGCGGCTTTTTTCTCTGGATCGCTTTCCAGCTCGGCTTTTTCAAAAGCAGATAGAACCTTGCTGCGAATGGAGGTAGCGTCTTCGATGGTTTTAAGACCGGAGGCCATTTCGGCCCAGTGTTCCTTACCGAAATAGTGTGAGCCGGAGCCGGCGGCAATAATCAGTTTATCGAAGGATAAGAATTGTTCCGAAACCTGAACCTGTTTTTTATCAAGATCGATAGCGGTAACCGTTCCAAGAACAACCCGAATATTGCGCTTCTTCTTAAACACTGCGCGCAAAGGAAAGGCGATGTCTGCAGGAGATAATCCGCCTGTGGCAACCTGGTACAGTAAGGGTTGAAATAAATGAAAATTGCGTTTATCAATTAAGGTTACATTTACGGAAGTGTTGCCTAAGGCAATTGCCGCATGCAAGCCGCCAAATCCGCCGCCGATAATAATAATATGTTTTTTTTGATTTGTTCCCATTAATTACAGCCAAGCCTTTCTGTTTATTTTGTTACGGTTCCCAGAACAGTACCATAGATTAGATGCCCGATTAGACTACTTAAAACCATCATCATCGGAACGGGGGCATTCATAGAAAAGAAACCGACACCCATCATGGGCATTACCGCTATTTGTGCCACAAAAAACGGAAGGAGAGAGAAGAGCATTCCTTTTACTGCTGCGTTTCCCGGTAAACGTTTTTTCCAAACTAAGATGAACATTGTTGCTAAAATAGTTCCGATTACGAAATGCAATATCCAGCCAATGCCAACGGGCAGATGCATAAATCCGGCCAGCATTTTGCCGATTAGCATTTTTGGCATACCCATCATCGGGGCGATTAGCATGAGTATGGTCATGGCAGAAGTGGCAATCAATCCGCCTTTTAAAATGGTTATAAAACGCTTGTTCATGCATCTTCCTTTCCTGCTGTTGCTTTAAATCGAATTCATATTTAAAAGTTTAGACGCCGCCGGCGCCGGTTCCTTACAAATAAAATAGCATGGAGATAGGTAGGGAGTGTTTTGGGAGACTGAAAAAGATGGGATTCGGGCGTAGTTTTTATGCACGTAGAAATATTTAACTGGCTACGACCCTATTACGTCCCTGTGCTTTGGCTTTATACATGGCGGTATCGGCCAGTTTTAGCAATACTTCCGG
>JANTFQ010000078.1 GCA_024763405.1 Calditrichaceae bacterium | reverse complement strand
AGCCCCATCTGCTATATTGGCCATTATGCGGTTTATCTCGTTGATATTTCTGACCGGCATATTGAATTACTTCATCTTCCAAAATGTCATTGATAAGCATTCTGCTGATTTCAAGATGATGCTGCATGGCCTCTAATTTTACATTTAAATCCTGTTCCAATAACCAACTTATTTTCTTGCGATTGATTGAGCTGTGTTTTACTTTTGCTGCCATAGGTTCCTCCTATTTTTGTTTTGGCTAAATGAATTTAACCAATTTTTTGGTTCTTGGGGAGGAACCTTTTCTATTAAATTTCAACTAACTTTAAGATAACGCCCAATGTGAAGAGCAAAGTCTTTTTATTGGAACTTAAAACCAACCCACTTCTGTACCCTGAGCGAAGTCGAAGGGTAATCCCCTCCCTTTTTTGGGAAGGGAGGGGAAATCCGCCGGCTGGCGGATGGGGAGGGTTATTTTGAAGAAATTCTAATAACTTTTAGATCATCAACATTTAACCGGACACTATTGAGTTCAGCAGATGAATAAAATAGAATTTTCCCGCCGATTTTTGTACTTTCTGCGCTATTCATTCTTTTAATAGGAAATTTATACCCTGTAACGGTTATGGAAACAGTAGGAATTTGGAGAAACGTAAAGGAATAAAATGAGCAGACAAAAAATAAGTCTACGTGATTTTCCCGGCAATTTCTGGATTGCCAATACCATGGAAATATTTGAGCGCATGGCCTGGTATGGTTTTTTTGCTGTTTCATCTCTTTACATTACCGGTGCGGTTTCCGAAGGCGGTCTGGGTTTTACAGATGAAGACCGCGGGGTTATTCAGGGTGTGGTTACCTTTTTCCTTTATCTCTTTCCGGTTGTAACCGGAGCTTTAGCCGACCGCTACGGCTTTAAGAAAATGCTGTTTTGGGCTTTTGTTGTTCTGGCGCCGGCCTATTTTATGCTGGGACAGTTTAAAGCAATGGGTGGTTTTTTTGCCATGTACATGCTAGTGGCTCTGGGCGCGGCCATGTTTAAGCCGGTGATAATCGGTACAGTTTCTAAGACAACGAATGATAAAACCTCCTCAATGGGTTTTGGGATTTTTTATATGATGGTCAATATCGGGGGCTTTATCGGGCCGATTGTTGCCGGGATTGTACGCGGCTGGGCCTGGAAATGGGTGTTTGTAGCATCAGCCGGCTGGATAGTAATCAATTTTATTTTTGTAACCCTATTTTTTAAAGAAACCATTGATGAACATAAGGCCGATAATCCACGCAGTTTGAAAAAAGTTATGACCGATATGGTCGAAGTGCTTGGGAACGGGCGCTTTTTCTTATTTGTTTTTATGCTGCTTACCATTTTAGTCGTTGGTTCTAAATATACAGCAGGCGGATTTATCAGTTGGACGCAGATTATCTATATCATTTCAGGCTGGTTTGTCTTTAACATCCTGTATGATTTCCTGCTTAAGCGCGGAACGCAAAAAACAAACACTCCCTGGTGGCGCACACCGATGAAATTGGGGGACTGGCGCTTTGGTCTGTTCCTGCTGCTCATGTCCGGTTTCTGGACCTCTTTTAACCAGATTTTTTACACACTGCCTTTATATATCCGGGATTTTACAAATACATCGGATTTGTTAGGCTGGGTTACATCTTTTATGTCCACAGTTGGGATGGACAGTTTAACAGAAACAGTAAAAAACTCCATGGCCGTTCCGGGACAGTTAAACCCGGAATATATAATAAATGTAAATGCCGGCGCTATTATTTTCTTTCAGGTCTTTATCTCGTACCTGGTAACCCGTTTAAAACCGTTTACTACCATTTTCTGGGGGGTTGTAATTACAGTCATCAGTTTTTCGATTTTAGCCTTCGGAACCCTGGGATGGATTGTTGTGGTTGGACTGGTTGTATTCTCTTTTGGTGAAATGATGGCCAGTCCAAAATCTAAAGAATATACCGGCAAAATTGCACCACCCGATAAAGTGGCCATGTATATGGGGTATTTTTACTGGTGTGTGGCGCTGGGAAATCTATTCGGCGGCATTCTTTCGGGCCAGCTCTACGCGGCGTTTGCCCGTGATATGCAGCGTCCGGACTTAATGTGGATGATTTTTGCCCTTATAGCAGTTCTGACAGCCGTTGCCATTTTTCTGTATGACCGCCTGATAATTAAGAAAATAAAACGTTGACAAATAAAACATTTAGCGAGCCGTTTCTAAAAAAATCTCCTCAATTTCTTCCGAAACCGGCTTCGGGAAAAAGCAAAAAAGTGTCGTTCATGCCTATGTTTTGGATTGAAACAACCGCTGGTTAAAATAGGGAATTTGATGGATGATAATATAAATGTTTTAATGCTGAATGCACCCGGTAAAACGATTCAGACATACTAAGGACAATTGAGCGCCCTGCTGCTTTCCGGAATTGTTTCCAGCGGACATATTCTTGTACTGCTTTCTCTGCTTACCATTTTTAATGATGTAATTGCCACTCAGAGCATTAAAGCGATGGTTGTTCGCTCTGTGGTCTGACTGGTTATATTCCTTTTTTGTACGATGGGTGGTGATAAGTCCGGCGAAACCCGATTAAGGAATGATTGAAAATAAAAAAGGCATACCGTAAAACGATATGCCTTAATAAAAAATAAAAAATATTTATCTTACCAAATATCTACCCGGACATCTTCGGCGCGGTACATACCGTCGCCTTCTTTTACGTCAAATGCTTTATAGAAAGCAGGTAAATTTGCCAGTATACCGTTGCAACGGTATTGACCCGGAGAGTGCGGATCCGTCATTAAACGCTGGCGCATGGCTTCATCGCGCATTTTACCGCGGGTAACCTGGGCTAGTCCTAAAAAGAAACGCTGGTCGCCGGTAAAACCGTCAATGACCGGAGCTTCTTTTCCGTTTAAAGACATATGATAAGCGTCGTACGAAATCACCATACCGCCAAAATCAGCAATGTTTTCGCCCAGGGTGAGCTTGCCGTTTACATGCAGGGAATCAATCGGGCTGAATTGATCATATTCATCCACCATAACCTGCGCGCGTTTTTCAAAATTTTGGGCGTCGTCTTTGGTCCACCATTCGCGCATATTGCCGTCACCGTCCGATTTACGTCCCTGGTCATCAAAACCGTGGGTCATTTCGTGCCCTATAACATACCCGATAGCCCCGTAATTTACGGCGTCGTCCGCTTCTAAGTTAAAGAAAGGCGGCTGCAGGATGGCGGCCGGAAAAACAATTTCGTTTCGCGTGGGACTGTAATAGGCATTCACCGTTTGCGGCGTCATACCCCACTCGGTCTTGTCGATTGGTTTGCCCAGCTTGTCGATTTCGCGCTCAAATTCAACGATGTTCGAACGGGTGTTGTTGCCAACCAGATCGTCTTTTTTAACGGCCAGTTTGGAATAGTCTTTCCATTTATCCGGATAACCGATTTTCGCATTAAATTTCGATAGTTTTGTTAAAGCCTCTTTTTTTGTTTCAGGGCTCATCCATTCCAGTTTTTCAATCCGTTTGGCAAAGGCTTTTTGCAGGTTGTTCACCAGCGTTACCATACGTTTTTTTGCTTCCGGTTTAAAATAGTTTTTAACATATACTTTACCAACTACCTCGCCCAGCGAACCTTCCACATTGCTAACTGCACGTTTCCAACGGGGACGGTTCTGTTCTACGCCACGCAGGGTTTTACTGTAAAAATCGAAATTTACTTTTACAAACGGACTCGACAACAGGGAAGCGGAAGAGGACAAGAGTTTGTAGGTGAAGTAGTCTTTCCAGGCCGAAACAGGGGTGCGTTTGTAAAGTTTTCCGAATTCTTTAAAAAAACTGGGCTGATAAACAACAATCTCATTTACCTTTTTCACCCCGGCAGTTTTAAGAAATTCATCCCAGTTAAATCCTGCCGTTTCTTTGGATAAATCTGCTAAAGTATATTTATTGTATGTTTTATCCCGGTTACGATTTTCAACACGGGTCCATTGTGCCTTGGCCAGCTTCGTCTCCAGATTCATAATATTTTTTGCTTTTGCCGCGCCGTTTTCTATACCGGCCAGCGTAAACAAATCTTGCATATACGTTAAATATTTGGCGCGAATATCCTTAAATTTCTTGGTGTCTTTCAGATAGTAATCCCGGTCCGGAAGACCAAGTCCACCCTGATACAATTGACTGATATACTGGTCCGATTTTTTCTGATCGATACCGATGAAATAATAAAACGGTTTGGGTACACCGATAACCAGGAAATGGGACATCAGGTTTTGAAGGTCCTTCTTTGATTTTACCGATTTGATGTGGTCCAGTTCGTCCTTTAAGGGGGTAATGCCCAATTCCTCTATGCGGGCGCTATCCATAAAACTGAGATAAAAGTCGCCCACTTTTTGTTCATCACTGCCTTCCACCTTATCTTTTTTATTTGCGGATTCTTCGATGATTGTTCGTAGATTTTTCTGGGCTTCTTCCCGTAATTCATAAAACGAACCCCAGCTGGATCGGTCGGCGGGAATCTCCGTATTTTTTAGCCAGGAACCGTTAACATAGCGGTAAAAATCATCCTGCGGCCGCACCGTTGTATCAAAGCCGTCCTTGCTGATCCCCGATTTAAGCTGATGCTGATTGCAGGAAATCAAGAGCCCCAGTCCCATTAAAATGATGAGTAGAATTTTGTACATTAAAAAAACCTCCTGTTTTGGGTATAATTTGAGTTTGGGTTTATTGTTTATGTTTTGTCAGCGTATAAATAGAGTGTTTATATACTCCTAAAACTTGAAAAAGATACAAAAAAAAGAGTTTTTGATAAAATATATTATTTTATGCTCCACTTTATCAGATCCATTCTAAAAAATATGAGAAATTAAAATATGGAAACCGATAAGAATTAAAATCCCCCCACCCAAAATTTCCATTCGTTTACCAATCAAAGCGCCTACCCGTTTTCCTATTATAATTGAAAAAATAGAAAGAACTGCGGTTACAATTCCAATCACAACGCTTGGATAAAAAATATTCACTTTGAGCAGTGCCAGAGTCAATCCGATAGCGAGGGCGTCAATGCTGGTGGCAATACTGAGCAGTATTAAGGTAAATCCGCGGGAAGGGTTTTTTGAGAAGCTTTCGATATCCGGATTTAGCCCGGAGAGCATCATTCGCCCGCCGACAAATAGCAGCAGTCCAAATGCAATCCAGTGATCAAACGCTTCGAAACAGGAACTGAAACGAACCCCTAAAAACCAGCCGAAAACAGGCATCAGGAATTGAAATAACCCGAAATGGAAAGCCAGCCGGAAGGTGGAACGGGAATCTTCTGCGTATCCGGAGACGGCCGCCACAAGCGAAACCGCAGACGCATCCATCGCCAAACCGAAGGCAATAATAAAGATTTCAATCAAATCCATTTATTTAAAATTTTCCTTCCTGTAATAAAAGAATAAAATTAGGAAATACGGGTAGAAATTAAAAATAAATTATTGGATTATACACCTTGTTTGGATAAATTCGGTATAGAAATTATCAATCTTCATTAAAGAATTTTGACTTGGCGCGTCGCAATATCAATTATGTTATTTCTACTCGCATTAAATTATTAACCAGCATTGAGGAATGCTATAAAATGAATTTAAAAATTTTATTTATATTCTCGTTCTTACCTTTAATGTTATTCGGTCAGTATCAAAAGGTGGGAACCGATTCCACCGTTGATGTTCTGGCCTGGAATATCGAGTGGTTTGCCAAAGACGGGCAGAATACCATCGACGAAGTGGCGCAAATTGTGACGGATTTAGACGGTGATTTGTTTGGGGTGGAAGAAATCGCCAGCGTAGATGACTTTAATCAACTGCTCAGTCAACTGTCTGGCTGGGATGGTATACTTTCGCCGCATACGTATAACGACGGATCCTATCAAAAGGTGGGCCTGCTCTACAATACCAGTGAAGTAACCGTGCATTCCTGGCAATTACTGTTCGAAAATGACGGATATGCTTTTCCACGTCCGCCGATGGAATTTACCATAACCGTAATGGAAGGCAGCCATAGCTTTGATTTTAAACTCATCGTCGTACACCTGAAAGCGTATGGCGATGAAGACAGTGAGCAGCGGCGCCGCGCGGCTATCGACAGCCTTAAAAATTACATCGATGGGCAGTTGGCCCTGGGTGGGGAACAGGATTTTATTTTGTTGGGTGACTTTAATGATCATCTGGAAGACCCGCCTGAAGATAATGTGTTTCAGGTAATGCTGGATGATACGGCTGCGTATACCTTCCTTACCGAGCCATTGGCCGGGGTGCAGGGCTCGTATATCGGTTACAATGAGCCGAATCTGATTGACCATATTTGCATTACCAATGACGCGCTTAATGAATATGGCGCAGCGGGCAATACGGAAGTGCTTTACTTAGATGACCAAAACAGCAGTTACGAAAGCACCGTTTCCGACCACCGTCCCGTGTTGGCGCAATTTGCCTTCGGGAACAGTTCAACCACAGAATACACAGCCATCGCGGATATTCATTCCAGTTTCAGCCAGTACCAGGGACAGGTGGTAACTATCAAAGGCGTGGTGACCATCGGCGCGGGGATTTTCAGCAACACGTATACTTCCGTTTATGTACAGGATGATTCGGACGCCGGATTAAATATCTACCTATCCAGTGCGGTGCTTTCGGATATGAATCAGGGACAATTGGTGGAAGTGACCGGTGAGGTGGCGGAATATAACGGTCTGCATGAATTGAAATATCACAGCCATTCCGTTTTGGCGGACAATCAACCGCTGCCGGAAGCGCTGACCATTGAAACCAATTTGTTGAATGATAAAGACGCCGAGCCCGGACGCTGGACAAAGGTGGAAGGAGTGATTGAATCCATCAGTGAAGGCCCGCATATCAATATGATGGTGAACGACGGTTCCGGCGCCGGTAAAATTTATTTTGACCCGGATGCGGGATTGGACGTATCGGATTTTTCAGTGGGTGAAACTATCAGGGTGACCGGTGTGAAAACCGTTTATAATAATGAAGGACAGTTACAACCGGGTTACCAGGATGATATCGAAAAGCAGGGTACCAGCATTATCAACGGTAGTGGAAACCAGCCGGAAGGATTTCAATTATTTCAGAATTATCCCAATCCGTTTAATCCAACTACCGCTATCACCTATCACTTGCCAGCTGTCAGTGAAGTGCAGTTAGTCGTTTATAATGCGCTGGGACAAGAGATACGGACGCTGGTAAGCGGAAGGCAAAAAGCCGGAACCCATTCGGTTAATTTTGAGGCACAGGGTCTGGCAAGTGGCATATATATTTACCAGCTTAAAAGTGATGCTAAATATGTGCTAACAAGAAAGATGCTTCTTTTACGATGATAAAAAGCAGTCCTGATTCTCAGTGTGCAGAAATCTTGTTCAAAGCATAACCCCGATGTGGTATTTTATTTGACTGAATGCATTCAATACAGGCGTGTAAAGGAAATTAGCGCGTGCTGAGCTTATGGTTTGACGTGTAAAATGGAAATCTTTTGATAAAGGGCAAGAAGTTTTAAAGCTAATAAAAAATCGCTGAAAATGAAAATTTTCAGCCTAAAAATGTTCAGAAAAAAAATATATTCAGTTTTTCCTCTTTTCTGCTTCTTTTTTATTTGGAAACGTTGCCAAATTTTGTAAAATAGCGCGACTTCAAAAGACAAGGGGTTTGTACTCAATGCCTAAAAAGATTTATTATGAAGCCTCCCGCACCTTAATGGAATTCCGGCTTTTGCCCGGACTCACCACCGAAGAAACGACCCTCTACAATATTTCCCTGCGCACGCCGCTGGTTTTTTCCGAAAATGAAGATTCCAAATATAACCTGAATATCCCGGTAGTTGCGGCCGCGATGCAATCTGTATCCGGTGTAGAAATGGGCGTTGAATTGGCCACCCTCGGCGGAATGGCTTTTATTTACGCTTCACAAACGGCCGGTCAGCAGGCCGATATGGTGCGCCAGATTAAAAAATTTAAGGCGGGATTCGTACCGCCGGAAACGGTGGGGCCCAACACACCCATTCGTAAAATTTCCGAAATGACCCGCCAGCGTGGTTACAACACCTTCCCGGTAGTGGATGAGCAGGGCAAGCTGCTGGGCATCATCACGAAAAATGATTACGACGTGAAACCGCACGGCGACCTGCCGGTAAAAGAACGGATGATTCCGCGTAGCGATTTAACCGTTGGCGTGAATATCGAAAATATTAAAGAAGCAAATACTTTATTGCGTGAAACCCACCAGTCGGTACTGCCCATTGTGGACAGTGATGACCAGCTGCTCTATCTCGTCTTCCGCAAAGATATTCGCAACCATCTCGATAATCCCAACGAAGTGCTGGATGAGCATAAACGTTTATTAACCACCGCTGCCATCAACACCCACGATTACGAAACCCGTGTTCCCGCTCTGATGGAAGCCGGCGTGGATGTGCTCTCATTGGATTCTTCGGACGGACACTCTACCTTTCAGGCGAAAGCGCTGCAATGGATTGGCGAACACTATCCCGATATTCCGGTGATTGCCGGCAATATCATCACCGGTGCAGGATTTGATTACCTGGTCGAACACGGTGCGCGGGCGGTGAAAATCGGGATGGGCGGTGGTTCCATCTGCATTACCCAGGAACAGAAGGGTACCGGTCGCGGACTGGCCACTTCTATCATTAAAGTCGCGGAAGCGCGTGACCGTTATTTTGAGAAAACCGGTAAATATATTCCGTTAGTGGCGGATGGCGGTATTGTAAACGCCAAAGACGTGACCATCGCATTGGCTTTGGGCGCGGACTATGTGATGATGGGGCGTTATTTTGCGCGGATGGATG
>JANTFQ010000077.1 GCA_024763405.1 Calditrichaceae bacterium | reverse complement strand
TAAAATCCATTTTCTGTTCTTTTACAGAATAACGGCTGGTAACGGATATGCTATGAGCAGCCCCGATGCTTTTTATCGGCATTGCTTATAGCTTATGTTATGGGCTGTTTATTCACCGAATATTTTATCAAAGTTTTTTGTGTAATAATTTGCAAGTTCTTCAAAACCGGTTGAATTGTTGTAGAAAAATAAATCAACTTGTACTTTGTTATCATTGTGCTTGAGTTCAAGATCTTTAAATGATTTTTCATAACCATTGGCTTTATCCTTGCATTTCTCAAACCTATTTCGCTGCCCTTTGGATCGATGAATTTTATGAAATACATATCATTCTTTTTCAACCAAAAAATAAAATCGGGGAAGAAGTCTCTGTATTTCTGTTCTTTCGTGTCATAATAGGGAATACTAACTTGATCTAATGATTCATCAATTTTTGAAAAACACCACCAATCATATTTGTTAAAAACCATTTTCAAACTATTTATTTTGTTCTAATATTTCAATTGTTTTGTGCCAATAAAAAAATCCGCTTTTTTCGGGTAATTTTTTAAGTTTATTCAAGTAATTCCACTCGGTTTGTTCAATATTTAATTGTGAAACATCTTGATCAACAAATTTTTCCACTGGCGACAAATCATTGGTTTTCAGTTTTATTGCAAGATACGCTACCTTCGCCGAAGCGTTTATCGCATCATCAATTCTGAAGCTTCCGGAAAACATGAAATTGGTAAAACTCATCAATCCTTTTTGAATTTCTTTAAACTGACTTTTTTGAGGTTCGGTTTTGTTCTTTTCTCTTAGAGAAATCAGTCTTGTGGTTTGTAAAATATCATCAAGAATATCATTTGGGGTAATATCTAAATCCCGATACTCAATTTCTTGCTTTGCAAATACATGAAAACTCTTGTTAACTGTTTCAACATCTTCAATTTTATCAAAAAGATTTCCCAAATCATAGAGTTGTTTTATAATCTCTAATTCTTTTCCACTCCCAAATAATATTCCTGTAGTTTTTGGTGCAAATGCAGTTAGTTTGTCTCCAACAATCGATTCAACAGTTGGAATAGTTACAGATATTGTTTCATCTGTATCAATCCAATTTGCTTGAATAGGCAAATTACTAACTTTGGGGTAGTGAGATTCTTCAAACAAAATATCCAACAGAACCGTATTAGTTTGTTTGCTAAATACAGAGTTAAATTCAAATTCGTAATGCGCTTTTGGAACACCGGGGTTGTAGCTTCTACGTTCATCAAGCTCCCATTTAGTAAAATGAGAATTTTCAATTACTCTATCAAAAATTGGTTCAATTGTTTCTCGATTTTGTGTAGTTAAAATATCGATATCAACTGAAAATCTGCTTGTGGCATCAAGCAGAAGTATTAAACTTGTTCCACCTTTGAAAACAAATTCCAAATCACATTTCACCAAATACTGAAGCAGAGAAAGAGCGTGAATCATCTTTTCTAAAATGGGCGGGTTAATTTTAGAATATTTTTTCTCCTCGCGAAAGCCGGTAATCCATTCTTCGGAAAAACAATGTTTTTTAATCATTGACATTCTCTAACAGTTTGTTCTCAATTAGAAATTTTTTGATTGCGTGTTTCTTGCCTCGTCTTTCAGCGTAAGCAAGCAGTGTCGTTTTATTGATATTATACTTTCGAAACGCATTTTCAAAAATTGTTTTTACTTCTGAGTTGGTAAGAAAAAAATAGGGCGAGGTTTTTGTAAAAATATCCACTAACAATTTTTCAATAGTTGGAATACTATACTTTTTATTTTCTATCTTTTTTATCGGCGATCTGCTAATAAGAGGAATTAGAATGATGGCTGAATCTAAATCAGATATGTATCTATCAAGATCAATTTCATTTGGTTTAAGATAAACATTTTGTAATGATTCCTTTAAATTAAAAAATACAGATTCTGTAAAATCCTTCTCAACTTCAACAATAGTAAAGCTATTAGAATATTGATGACTTGTAAATTCGTTTATCCAATTTGATTCTGATATGCAAAAAATTATATCAGGAAAAGCTTTTGAAATTTTAACCGCTATTTTTTCAGAATAGTCACTTAACATTAATGAATAAAGATTTTTACCACTAAAAGAATATTGACCTCGTGCAATTTCAATAATTACACCTTTCTTTTTTAGATTATAAATTCGCCAAGCAAACGTGTTTATATTAAGGTCGGGTTCGCTCTGTTGGTAAAATTGGTAAAGTTCATTTCTAGAGAAATTATCTTTTCCCGTAAAGTGCTTTCTAAGATTGTTTTCAATCATGAATTTATTCTTTCCAAAAGTTTACCAAATATATATAATAATGGTATATATTTGCAAACAAAACATTGTCAATAGTACGATATTTTGGTAAATATTTGGTGTGAGTTTAATGCTTTTAATAAATTGCCCCTAACGGTGAGTATATGCAAAGTAGGCGATTGCGTGCTTCAAACCTATCAAAACGTTGAGAAGTTGAAGCGGGCTACAACCCTTGAATTTATTACTATTTTGCCTATTTTGTATATACATTGTTAGCGGTTTGTTGTTTTCTATTTATTCCATTTTGGCAATTTCCCTGTTTGATCAACAAAATCTTTTAGCATTTCAACTTGCTCTTTTTTTTGTCTGTCCTTATCACTCGTTACATACCAATAAATATCAAGTGCATCAATCTTATCCTTTAATATTTGGTATGTCCAACCAATTCTTCTTGAGTTTTTATCATAGTGTAATCCGTTTACGATTTCATTAAATAATCCACCTGAATTTGAGTAACCAATATAAACCAAGCTAATCTTTCCGTTTCGTAATTCCAATACCTTAAAAATACCATCTTGGTCTTTAGGTGCATTGCAAACTTTTTCTAAATCTTTATCAGCTTCAAAAAAGAAGTGGTCATTATCTATATAGTTTTTCGGTTCTTGAAACATCGTATAATTATTATTTTTTTGTCAATTTTCACTAAAAGTTAGGCAATCCTGTCATCATTTCACCTGTTTTTAAATAATGATTCATTGCTTTTTCCCATGAATCCATCATTATTTCATAGTTCTCTCTAGTAAAATCTGCTAATACTTTATCACCTTCCTTACTTAATGACGTTTTACTATAAATCAATACAGCCTCCGTTTGAGTCTCTGTAAGCTGTGTTAGTTGTATTTCCAATTTTGTAACAAGTATATTTGGCACATGGTAAAACATTTCTACATGTCCTTTTTCAATATCATAATCTGTTACTATCCAGACTACATCATCATTTCCATTTGGTGTAATAAAAACACAATCCTTTTCAACCAATCCTGAATTGCTATATACAATTTGGGGATTCCAGCTTTCAACCCAATCTAATTCTCGAACAGGACAATATAATGGCATTATTTCTTTAAATGTTCCATTTATTTTTTGCTCGTATGTACGTGAAACTCTTTTAGGTTTTTCAATCTTCATATCCGTCAAATTTAAATGTTTTTTCTATGAATCTGGTTCGCTTTTTTTCAATAACCGCTAACGTCCCAATATACGCATTGCGTTTAACAGGACTATAAATTATAATAATGTTCGTTTATGCCGAAATCTTCCTGTTAATATACAATTTTATGCTTAATCTAACATTATTATCTTACAAAAAAATATGTATGAAATTTAGCCGCGCTTATAACAGGATTTTTAAAAACAATGGGTCTATACTAAAATGTCATTCCCAACTTGATTGGGAATCTATAAAAACAACAAGTTGTGGATTTCTCCCGCTTTGCGGGAGAATAATGACAAATGACAAAATATTTTCACACAGTTCAACAGAGTACAAAAACCCTTTATTTAACCCGTATCCAGTGTATTATTTCTGAAAACCCCGGCCGCTTGCCCTGCATTAAAGTAGAGGCCCGGAACATCCGTCCTGCAATTAAAATGACCAGGAGGATGGAAACCAGCATAATGATTATGGTCAGATAAATATCCCCGGTAATGGGAATGCTGCTCAGCGGAATCCGCATAATCATAAAAGAGGGTGTAAGAAACGGAATCCAGCTTAAAATACGAATCCAGACGGCATTGGGTTCCGCCAGGACAACCAGTGAAAGCAATACTGGAAAAATAGCAATGGTACGTAACATCTGGTTAATTTGCTGGGCGTCGTATTCGTTGGAAGAAATAGAGCCGATGGTGATAAAAATCGCTCCGTAAAAAAGGTAGCCCAGGCTGAAGTAAATTAAAAAATACAGAGCATTGGTAAAATTCATATAATTAACTTTACTTACCGGAATAATATTGGCCACCGCCAGCAGCGCCGCCACTGCAAGCCAGGTGAGCACCTGCACCAGTCCCAAAAATCCCAGGCCTAATATTTTACCGCCCATCAACTGCCGGCTGGAAGCATAGGAGAGCAACACTTCAATAACCCGGTTTGATTTTTCCAGCAGCACGCTGCTAAACAGATATCCGCCGGAAGTAAAGACCGCCATAAACAGCAGGAAGACCCCGATTAAGGGTCCGTAAAACTGGGCATAAAAATTCCATTCGGTCTGGCCGTCGGGAAAGAGCTGGTACTTTTGAATTTTGATGGGACTCAGCCATTTTTTCACCTTGGGCCGCCCCACGTTATCTTCCAAAATACGTTTTTCAATTATGATGGACTGCAGAATTTTTTCGAAACGCTCGGTTTCCCGTAGGTCGCCCGGATTTTTTGAATGGTACTCCAGAATGCCGCGGCTTGTAAAATCATCCGGAAACAGCAGATAGGTATTCAGCACATCCGAGGCAAGCAGCGAATCGGCCGTTTTTTGCGCTTCAAATTTATACATCGAATCAAGGGCTGTTTTATAACCTTCCAGCTCGATTTCGGCCAATTCTTTTTCTTCCCGGCTGGTTTGCAGGGTTTCATAGGAAGATTTTAAAAAATACTCGCGGTTCGGAATATGTGTATTTTTATAGTATTCCGTGCGCCGCTCTTTAATGCGGTTGAAGACCGTCGAAACCGAATCCCGGTAATGCACGGCTTCACGGTATTCGGCCAGCACTTCTTTATAGGGCTGCGAATTATTTACGGAGACTTTTAGAATAACGTATTCGCGGGAACTGTTTTCCAGGCGGTATTTACGGTTCAGCCGTTTTTGCAAATCCTTGGCTAAATCCTTCCCGGATAAATCAATCACCCCCACCAGTTTCGTGGACACTTCCGGCGTGTAGTTAAAAAACAGAATGGGCAGCGTAATAACCGCGGTAAACAGCAGTGGAGAAATAAACGTATTAAACAAAAATGATCGCGAACGGAAGCGGGTAACAAATTCCCAGCGGGCAATGCGAAACAGATTTTTCATTCTTTATCCTTTGACTGTTCCTGAATTTTTTTGATGAATATATCGTGCAGCGACGGCTCGACAACTTCAAATTTTTTAATGTCCGCCTTGGCCTCTATTTTCTTCAGTAACCCGGTAACGGCCATTTTATCATCCTTTAAGGTAAACTTGTAACTGGTGTTACCGGCCTCAAGAATGTTGATTTCCGAAAAAGAGGTGATAAATTCCAAACTGCTGTCGGACTCCACAATATAGGCATTTTCGCGGTTTTTCTTTTTAATGGCGCTGAGCTTGCCGTCTAAAATGACCCGGGACTGGTTGAGCAGACAGATATGATCGCAGATATTTTCGGCCTGCTCCATCTGGTGGGTCGAGATGATCAAAATACGCTTCTTTTGTTTATATTCCTGCAGAATTTCACGCAATACAATTTGATTGATGGGATCCAGCCCGGTAAAGGGTTCATCCAATATCAGTATATCCGGATCGTGCAGAAAGGCGGCGATAAACTGAATTTTCTGCTGCATCCCCTTGGAGAGCTGGTTGATGCGGCTGTCGGTATATTCCACCATTCCCAAACGGTCTAAATAGCGAATGGCTTCTACTTCCGCTTTACGCCGCGATAAATTATTCAGGGTTCCGAAATAGGTCAGCATTTCCAGCACCACGGCGCCCGGATACAGCCCGCGTTCTTCGGGCAAATAACCGAAACGATTGGCCTTCAGGTTTTTTCTCGGTTCGTCGTTCAGGAGTATTTCCCCTTTATCCGGCACGATAATATTCATAATCATACGCATCGCCGTCGTTTTTCCGGCGCCGTTTGGGCCCAGCAGGCCAAAGGTTTCGCCGCCCTGTACCGTAAAGGATAGATTCTCCACCGCCGGTTTTTCGAAAAAACTTTTATAAACACCCTTAACACTTAAAACATTCTTCGCCATATTTAATCCTGTTTAATCCGTATTAACGCGTTTGATTTTTCTGTCAGCATTTCCGTGAATCGCTCTGTTTTGCTTTTCGGAATATCGGCGGTAATCTTAATGTCCGCCGCATAGACGCTGTCTACAATTTTTCCTTTAAATTCCGCCAGAGTCCGGCGCACAAGATTTTCCAAATCGTACGTAAAAGCAAGTTCCAGGCGTCGTGTGTGCACCAATGTCTTTAACTGCAACTGCTCCACCGCGGCCTCGGCTGCTTCGGAATAAGCCCGGATGAGCCCGCCGGTACCCAGTTTGGTTCCGCCATAATAACGGGTAACCACGCAGAGCGCGCGGTTCAATTCCTTCCCTTCCAAAACCTGAAAAATCGGTTTCCCCGCCGTGCCGGAAGGCTCCCCGTCATCCGAATAGCGGAAAGCGTTTTCATCGATCCGCCAGGCAAAACAATTGTGGGTAGCATTGTAGTATTTTTTTCTGAAATTCAGTATTTCCGCTTCCGCTTCGCTTTTAGATTGAACCATAAGAATGGATGCAATGAAACGCGAACCTTTCACCTTTATTTCGGCTGAAGCCGGAGCTGCCGGCACTAAAAATGCATCGATATTTTTCAAAGCAGATTAAAAACTCTATTGTAAATGTTCAATTTAAAAGACAGACACTACTTAATAACCGCGCCGGCCACAATATTTGCCACCAGCGAACGCAGCCGTACCACGTGTCCTTTATCGTAGGGATGCACACGGTTGGTCAGCAGGATCACCACGATTTCACGCTCGGGATCAATGATTAGCGAAGTGCCGGTGTAACCGGTGTGCCCAAAGGTTTTATCCGAAAACAGGTCGCCCTGATTGGAACTGTAGGCCGAATTCAAATCCCAGCCCAGGCCGCGGCCAAATTTTTCGAAACCGGCCGGAATACGGGTGGCGGTTTCTACGGCCGCCGGACTCAAAATGCGTTTTCCCTGCCAGCTTCCGTGGTTCAGCATCATCGCGGCAAAAAGCGCCATATCATCGGCATTGGAAAAAAGACCGGCGTTTCCCGAGACACAGCCCATCATAACCCGCGCCAGAGGATCGTGTACCACACCCGTCAGTGGTTTGTTATTCTTTTGAAGCTGAGTTGGAACACATTGCTGCGCGAAAACTCCCTGCGGGTCAATTTTTGTATGTGTCATTTGCAATGGTTCAAAAATATTTTGGGCGGCAAAATCTTTTATGCTCTGGCCGGTAATTTTTTCGATAATGCGCTGCAGGGTAATAAAATTGAGACAGCTATATTTAAAGTATTTGCCGGGCGCGTGGTGTCGTTTTACCGTGGCAATATAAGCCAGCAAAGAATCCGGTTCGGGAGATCCGTATTTTTTCTTTAGTTCTTCCACCGGCGCGTAGGGCGGCAGACCCGATGTGTGCGTCATTAAATGGATGATGCGCATATCTTCTTTTGATTTGGTGGAGTCGCTTTGCCAGGAGATAAAGTTTGGGAAAAAATCTTTTACCTTATCCAAAAGGCGCAGCTCTCCGCGGTCGATTAAAATCATGGCCGAGGTAGCAGTCGACATCGGTTTGGTTAAAGAGGCTAAATCAAAAACATCGGTTACCTGCATTTTTATCTTCTGCGGAAGAATCTCTTTATAGCCGTATGCTTTGCGGTAAGCAATTTTATTGTAACGGGTCACAAGCAGCACCGCACCGGGAATATCCTTTTGATCGATTGCCTTTTGAATGGCGGCATCTGCCTGTTCTAAACGGGCGGCGTCAAAACCCAGATCAAAGGGCGATGCTACCGGCAGAGATTGTGCCGGTAAAATATAAATTAAAGAAAACAAGAAAATAATAAACAGGAATATCTTTTTCACAAAAGCACCTCGGTAGTTTATATATTTTAATCATTAAAAGAGTGTGAAAGAATATAGGAAAAAGTCGGA
The DNA here is from genome assembly GCA_024763405.1 of Calditrichaceae bacterium. Taxonomy (GTDB): domain Bacteria; phylum Calditrichota; class Calditrichia; order Calditrichales; family Calditrichaceae; genus JANTFQ01. The sequence continues at coordinate 695 of JANTFQ010000077.1, read as the reverse complement.
TGAGAAGAAAACAGAAAAAAGATCCTGTTAAAATAAGGGATTATTTCATCTCCCGATAAATCGGGATAAAGTAAAAAAATACCGGGGATGCACTTTTGCATCCCCTTTTTTTAGAGTGAAGTTTGGAGTGAATCGACTGTGTCGATTCACCCGCGCTATGCCAACCAGGCAGCGTTCTTTTATAAAAGCCTTCCCTCTTCTTGCGTTTAATTTATTTATTTCTTATTCTTTTGGCGATTTTAATCCTCTCTTATACGATCTTCTGATTCGTTACAGGTATTTTTTTGGCAGGAAGCCGGGCAGTAAATAATAAACAACAAATATACTTCAAATCAAAAATTCCAAACCTAAAAGGATAGTGTTTGAAGTTTCATTTGAATAATACTTTTATGACAATAAAGGAAAATTAAAATGCAACAATTTTTAAAAACAGTATGCAAAAAAATACTATTCGGACTCTTACTTCTTTCTTTTTACTTCCTGCTTTTCACCTCCTGCCAAAAAGATTTTTCCGTACAGGACAGAATGAATGTACAATTAACAGTAGAATCTGCTGAAGTAACGGAAGCCTGGCTGCGGCTGCGGGTTACGCCCATAGACACAGAAACTATTTTTACGGTAAAACGCGATACGCATACGGTATTTAGGGGAAAACTACAAAAAGCCGATACCCTGCTGTATGATAGCAATTTGCA
>JANTFQ010000076.1 GCA_024763405.1 Calditrichaceae bacterium | reverse complement strand
ACAAAGATGAAAATGAATTTTCCGAACTGCGTTTAAAAAAAGTTTTATCGGAATCACCCGGTGCAAATGTTCTTGATTTGAACCAGTCTGTTATTGACCGGGTACAGGAATTTACTGGTGGTACACCGCAATCTGATGATATCACAATACTGGCTTTGCGCTATACCCCTTAATTCCCGGCCTGAACTCAAGTACATTGTATAATAGAAAATAAAATTCTGTGGTTACAAACAAACACTAAAATTATTAAAGAACATAAAGGCGCAATCATTTTGGAATACAATGAAGGCCGGTGCATCATTTTATTCTCAGAATACGTATTAAAAAAGCGATTTCATTTTAAAAAGAAAAGAATGTCTGCCATTTTTTTATCGTGAATAAATATTAAAGATCCCTTCAAAAGAGGTGTTGCAGTTTTTAAGATTTCTCGCTTATTTCTTCGAAATTCACTCGAAATGACACAGAATACTTGTCGTTTCGAACGAAAAAAGGATGAAATCCGAGTTTGAGGAGAAATCTTATTATTGAACCCCTTTCTGAAACAGCCTGAAAAGAAGGAAGGGATATAGACTTCCCGTCCAAGCCGGACCAGAGCCCTCAAATAGACATCCGAAACCGGTTTCATCCTATTCATTGGAATGAGAGATATACTTTAAAAATTCCCCACCACGAAAACCGCGTCCAATTGAAATAAGATATTTCAAAACAATCCTAAACATAAAGCTAATCAAGACGAAAACAAATTAGCCTTAAAAACCGTATCCCGGGCGGAACAGGAACCTTTTTAATTAATTCGGACTAAAGATGGAACAAAATACGGGAACATTATGGAAGTTAAAGAAGCGTCTGGCAATTCCCGCAAAACGCTTCCATATTTTTTCATACCTCGGTTCAATCCTGCTGGTAACCGGTGTTCTTTTGCTGTTGCCTATCATTCCTTATTACTGGTTCCATGACGGCGAAAATCATATGCTGAGTATCTCGACTTTCCTCGTACCTGCCATCTTTTCCATTATCACGGGCGTTACTCTGCAAAAGACGATGAAGGTAAAAACGCCCGATGTCCAGGATGCTATGATCATCACGGCACTGGGCTGGATATTGATTGGTTTGGTGGGTGGCGTTCCGTATATGATTGGGCTTCATAAATCTTTCTTTGATGCTTTCTTCGAATCGGTGAGCGGTTTTACCACTACGGGTATTACTGTATTTGAAGGCCTGGATACGATGTCCCGCTCAATTCTATTCTGGCGTTCGCTAACACAGTGGCTTGGCGGGCTGGGGATTCTAACCTTTTTCCTCGCTGTTAGTTTTCGGGGAAACAGTGCAGCATCGAGTCTTTTCAGCGCGGAAGGTCATAAAATTTCGACGGCGCGTCCGGTACCGGGGATTTTTAATACGGTGCGCATTCTCTGGGGAATTTACATCTTGTTCACCCTAATTTCTCTTGCCGCTTTTTGGGGGGGAGGGATGAGTTTTTTTGATGCCCTCAATCATAGTCTTACCTGTATTTCCACAGGAGGATTTTCTACGCACGATGCCAGCGTCGGCTATTATGCTGCCGGGAATTTTAATCATTCAGTTTTTTTAGAATATGTTTTTATTGTGATTATGCTGGCCGGCGGAACTAATTTTCTTGTGCACTACCGGGTCCTGACCGGAGACGTATCTATTTTGTTTAAAGATTTTGAGATGCGTTGGTACTGGGTTGTCGTTTTCGGCAGCGTGTTTTTGATTGCAGCCGATCATATTTTTCATTTTTTTGACGGTTCCATTTTCGCATTTAAAAAAATGGAATATCTTTTTCGTACCATTCTTTTTCAAACCGCCTCAATGGTAACCAGCACCGGGTACGCCACGAAAGATATAAACGCGGCGTTTTTTCCGGCTTTTAGTAAACAAATATTTCTTATCCTGATGATTATCGGAGGCTGTGTCGGATCGACGGCGGGGGGCATTAAAATCTTGCGTTTCGGTACTTTGGTGACCATGTTTAAAGCGCAGATTTTCCGAATCAGGGTTCCGCATAAGGCGGTTTCACCGCTGGTCATTCACGGAAAAATAATTGCAGACAGAGAGATTGAACGCATTAGCGCCATTTTTTTTATCTGGATTGCTCTCATTTTTTTAGGCGGGGGAATTACAGCACTATTTTCCGATTTGAACGCCTGGCAGTCCATCTCCGGAATGGCTTCTGCTCTGGGCAATATGGGACCTTTTTATTTTTCCGTTCATAAAATGGTTTCGCTTCACTGGGTTATAAAACTCACCTATACAATGGGTATGCTGGCCGGACGGTTGGAAATTTTACCACTGGCAGTCTTATTTTCAAGATCTGTTTGGAAATAGAAAGGAATTATTATGTACATTGTAATTGCAGGCGGAGGCCTTGCCGGCTCGGCTTTAGCAACCGAGCTGGCCAATAAGAAACATGATGTTGTTGTAATTGATGCGAACAAGGAAGCCTGCGAACGTCTCTATGCGAGCACCGGAATCGTTACCATCAATGGAAACGCATCCGAAATTGAGAATTTGAAAGAAGCTGGTATTGAAAAAGCCGATCTGGCGATCGGTGCTCTTTATCTCGATGTGGATAACTTAACCTTTGCTCTGTTAGCACGCAGTTTAGGAGTGCAGAGAATTATTGTTAAAATGCGCAATCCGGCCTATGAAGAAGCCTATAAAATGGCTGGCGTCACCAGCATTGTTGATATGATAAGCATGATTCGCACCCGCGTCATGACCGAAATCGAAACCAAAAATATGAGGGTCATCGCCCCAATCCGCGATGGAGAGATGCAACTTGTCGTATTTCAGGTTCCGGCGAGCTGGCCAAAGGAAGGCGTCTCTGTCCGCGAGCTGGCAAAAAATAAACAATTTGGTCATAATTATATTGTTGCCGGTGTATTCAGTGCGGCCGGAGAAAAACTATATATCCCAAAAGGTGATGATATTATTTATCCCGGTGACCGTATTTTTATGGCGGCGGACGGGGCAACCCTGAAATCGGTTTCTGATTTTTTATCTGATTTTTAGAATTATTATTATGGATATCCTTCAGGATAAAAATCTATCTATTGAAATAACTACAAAAAAAATCTATGGAATTTGTATTGTAAATATTTGGTTTCATTAACAGGAAATGTTTTCTATATTTCTCAGGAAACAAGAATTGAGAGCTGAGACTCTTAGCTGTTCTACAAAAATCATCTTATATTTTTTGGGTCAAACAAAACACAGGCCATTTTCCATTTAATTAAGTGAGGGTGTTATGAGAATTGGAATCATTATCGGGCGCATTGGCGACGTGGATGGCGCTGCCCTTGAAACAGAAAAATGGATAAAAATTCTAAAGGAACTGGGGCATGAGATTTATATATTGTCCGGACGTTTTAAAAAAACCATTGTTGGAGAAGATAAGGAAACCCTGATCTCGGCCCTTTCTTTCTTTTCTCCGGAATGTGAATGGGAACAGAACCGGGCCTTCTTTTTGCCGCCGGATGAACCATCGGAACTGCTGGACCATTTGCACCGGGTTTCGGACGGACTGGCCATCCGCATGTTTAAATGGGTCATGCAGAATAAACTGGATATTCTGCTCTCCGAAAATGCCTCAACGCTGCCCGCCCATCTTACCATGGGTATGGCCATTAATAAACTGGTCGAAACCACCGGTATTCCAATTGTTTTGCATAATCATGACTTTTGGTGGGAACGGGGTGATCGTTATAAAACGCCTTTCCCCGAAGTAGAGCAAATTGTTAAGGAAACCTTTCCCATGCAAATTCCGCATGCCAAACATGTGGTTATCAATCAGCATGGCAGGGAAATTCTAAAAGAAAAATTTGGGATAAAATCGGTTGTCGTTCCCAATGTGATGGATTTTAACCAACCCTACGGCCAGATAGACGAATATAATGCCGATTTGCCGGAATGTATCGGCCTGGAAAAAGATGACATCCCATTGTTTCAGATTACGCGAATCGTCAAACGTAAAGGTATCGAAACGGCTTTGGAACTAATTGACCGCCTCGATGATAAAAAGGTAAAATTAATCATCACAGGCAGCGCGGCGGATGATAACCGTAAGGGCTATTACAAAGAGCTGATAAATATTATAAAAAAACGGAAACTGGGTGACCGTGTTATTTTTGCTCATCATCGAATATTAAATGAAAGGGGTACGCTTCCGGATAATAAAAAAATATATTCGCTATCCGACGCCTATGCGCACGCAACCGCTTGCACGTATTTCAGCACCTACGAGGGTTTTGGGAATGCGTTTGTGGAAGCAGTACTGGGCCGGACGCCCATTTTTGTCAATAATTATAAACCGGTCTACTGGCCGGATATTGGCAGCAAGGGTTTTAAAACGGTGATGATCGAAGACAGCATCCTGACCGATGAAGCGGTCGCTGAAATTGATAAAATTATTCATAATAAAAAAATGCAAAAGGAAATTGCCGAATATAATTTTAATTTAGGTAAATTAATTTTTTCGTATGAGGTTTTAAGAGATAAACTGGAAATGCTGTTCGCCTAAGAAATTCTAAATTCTAAATGTTAAATTTTGAATTCTCAGTGATTCTGTAACGGTCACAATTATCAACGTTATTAAATTTCGATAGGATACCATTGACCAATTCAATCAAAAAATTAATCACAGAACTACAAAATGAAAATGTAAGAACTTGGTTCGACCTTGGTCTGTTCCTGGATCGTGTGAAGGATAAAAAATCTAAGGCCGGGTTTAGCGGTGATTATTACGCGTTTAAAGAAAAGATTGTAAAGGGTGGAATCGGCTTTTTAAGTTTCGCTTATTCCATCGACGGTATCACCATCGAAGTTTCTAAATATACCGCCGCCATGCGCCAGTTATTGCCCGGCGTTCCCATACATCTCCTGGCGGGAGAAATATCTCCGGAAAGCAGCAATGTATTACATACACAACTACAGCGGCATGTGATTCCTGAAATTAAAAGTTTTGATAAATGGGAATTGTACCAGGATTTTTTCCGAACAAAACTGGAACGGGGAAGCAAAGAATACAATGCCCTTATTAAAAAGTTTTGGGATGAAACCCTGCTGCTTACCGAAAAACTGGCCCGGGAAATTAAAGAGAATAATATCACGCTGCTCTATTTATTAAATGTCTGTTCCAATCCCGGTAATGTTTCGCTGGCCCTCGCTTCCGTTTTGGTTTCCGAATACTGGGGCATCCCTGTAATTAATAATAGTCATGATTTTTACTGGGAAGGCGGGAACAAGCAGGTGGACATCGAGACAAAGGGATTGGAAAAAGGACCGCGTGATTTTTTCTTTACCAATGCCGATGTGGGGGAATTCTTTTCCACTATCGAAGTTGTTTTCCCCTGGGAATCCCGTTCCTGGATGACGGTCAATATTAATGAAAACCAGGTGCGGCATGTGATTGAGGAAAATGGGCATAATCCGGCCAATGTCGCCCTATTGGGAACGGTGGTCAATTCCTCCGGATTCGAACCAATTTCCAAACGGGAAAGTTTAAATACGCTTGCGCAAATCGGTTCGATCTTTGAAAATAAAGTGCATAAAATTGATGAGGTCCTGAGCCATAAAGCGCAGTATATTGACAGGCCTTTCATTTGTAGTTATACCGAATACCCGGAACTGGATTTTTGCGCCAATAATTTATTACTCTTGCAGCCCACACGGATTATTAGCCGTAAACGCATTGAAGTTAATTTTAAACTGATTGAAAAGCTGGTGCAGCACAAGGATTTTGTTTCGAAGTTTAAAGAGAATCCGCTGCTTAAAATTTCGATTGTCATTACCGGCCCTATTCCCACCGGCCAGCGGGATTATTTTTACAGACTGCTTGATAAATTTTCAAGTTTTTTAGAGAAGCTGCCCGAATTTTTTCGCGATAAAATATTTATGGGTTTTCTGTTCAGTGCCTTTGATAATAAAAATTATAAAAAATTGCATAAAAAACCTTTTGGTGTAACGGACTTATACAAAGCCGCTTCGCTGATTTTGCTCCCGAGTGAAAGCGAAGGCCGGGGATTACCACTCATCGAAGCCGCTGCCGCCGGGAAACCGGTATTCTGCCGCCGCTATGAACCGGAACAGGTGTACGCGGAAGTTATCGGTGAGCATCTCGAGGAGTCGCAGCGCTTACGAGTTTTGGAATTTAAGAAAGAGATTCCTGATTCGCTGGTAGAAAAAACCATCCAGCGCCTTTTTTATCCGCAGGACGCCGAAGAATATGTTATTCATAATATCGAAGTAATCCGTTCCCGGTATAATCTTGAAAGTCTAAAAAACACGCTCGAAACCATTGTCTACAAGCTATACCTGCAATTGCACTCCATCACCCATCCCAATCCCAAAATTCACGATTATTTTCGGGAATACGACCAATATATCAGGTTTACGAATGAAGATTTGGAAGCGGTTGTTAATACAAAAAACAGGGAATATCTACCGGGTTATGGACGGCTGGCATTTATGCTGCTGCTTAAGTCCCTGATTGACCCCAGCTATTTTAGAGTAGAAGAACAAAATGTCCGCGGAGAGGTGCATCATTATGCCTTGAGTTTGGTAGAGAGTTATCGGAAAAATAATAAAATTTCTTTGGAGAAATGTCATCTTTTTTTTAACGCTGTGGAAGATCTATTTCGCTGTTATAATGGAGAAATTGATACCCGGCACGATCACTCGTTTGCCTACCGCCACCGCAATAAACGCTATTATCCGTATCGTAATTATACCTTTCAGGAATTAACCGGATTAGTCAATACGATTTTTGAAGATATTATCGATCCGCCCAAGCCGGAAATCCAGAATGTACCCACCCAGTTTTTCTTTACCGACTGGAATCTTGCCCTTGTTCAGCTTACAACCAGCCATGAACTGGGAATAGACAACCGCGCCGAATTATTTCGAAAATTAAAACAGAAAGTACCGCGGGGCTATTTCCCGGGACAATATGTGCGCTATGAGATGGAATTCTTTATCCTGCAGCCGATTCGGGCTATTCTTGGATTGGAGATTGAGGAAGAACTGACCGAAGAAATTTTGAATAAAAATATTAATATACTTCCTAAAGTGTATATCTTTGCGCGTAAATCGCATCTCTTTACACAGGCCTCGGCGGCCGGAATCCGCTATTATTTGGAATCAACTCTGGATAAAGAACTGTACATCCTTTATAAATCGCATGTGGTTGAATTGATTCGCACGCCGCAGAGCTGTATCGGTTTCCATTTGCGCCAGATGGGTTTTAAGGGTTTAAAAGTACTGCGTGAGATTAAAGAACAAAAAGGATTTATTATTACAAATGGCCAAAGCGCGGCGATGATGACCGATATTCTGGATATTGATCGTTTTCATATCGGTAAAGTTAAGCGTGCCCTAACTGGGAAAATAATGGGTCTTCCCATGAATAGCGGGTTTGTTCAATATGTCCCTGCCGGTGTGCGTACGACCCTGGCCTATCCTACACCTGTGCAAACTTCCAAAGATTTTGATAAAGCTTTGAAAAGCCGGACCTTTAAAAAATTAGCGGCTGAAATGGGCGAAGAAAAACTATTTACCCTCATGCGCGAAGACGCCCAGACACATGGAACGCCCATTAAAACTTTTTTGAATACGCTTGAAACAGCGCATATAAACCGAAAAGCAAAATCCGATATTCACTATGATTTTGTGGGTGGCGTTTATACAGACGGTATGCCCTGGAGCGGTGTGCTCGCGGAAGTAAAAATGGGGAAGCACTGGCGGTTTAGTATCCATACAGCGGTAACGAAACCACGCCCTGTCACTAATTTGATAAAAGAATACGCCCGTGCTGCTGGTAAAAAAGCGCAGATTGCCTGGAACGGCGGTTATATCTTAAACCCTGAGCTGGTAGGAAAACTTGGCCTGCCGGAAACCTATATCGGAAGCCCTCTGGGTTTACTGATGGTCAACAGGGAAGTACAGTGTCCACCTTTATTTAATAAGCCTGCTTTTCTGATTAAGGAAGATGGAAGTCTGGATATTGCCCGGGTAAACAGTAAAAGTGGTTTTCGTGTTTTTACTGCCGCCGAAGAACTGGTGTTCGATGAAAAACAGTACAACCGGCATTCCGCATCGAAACCCTGTTTTTACGATCTGACCTATGCACAACCGCAAATAAAAGGTGATGGTAACGTGTTGGTCCGTCTTGCCGGACACACCATTAAGGAAATTATATATACCCAAAAGGGAGAAAACATTCCGGTTATTCCCGTTGGTCTCACCTTATCCATTCCGCCGGAATTGTTTTCGGTAACCCAGTTTAAGGAAGAGCAGGCAGTTTCTATTGAACTGAAGAATAGTAAAAACATAGACTGGAGCAGGGTGCAGCACGCCGTAGAAGCTGGGCCGATGCTCATCAAGAATGGTAAGCAGGCCATTGCGATGGAACTGGAAGGCTGGACGACGGAATCCTCCATTAAAACGCAGGCCGCGCGAATGGATTTTACCGATATGCGCGGACCTAAAATTGCGGCCGGTTTAACAAAAGACGGCAGACTGCTGGTACTGGCCATCAATGGCCGGATTCGGGAATCGGTGGGCGCAACCCATATCGATATGGCCGATATTCTGCGTTCCTACGGCGCCGAAAAAGCAATGGGTTTCGATCCGGGCGGGAGCAGTACCCTGGTTGTAAACGATAAAACGCTAAATATTTCACCCTATAACAAAAAATATGAAAAAGATATTTATTCGCTTCCGCCGGAACCCCGTTTTGTGGCCAATGCGGTTCTCGGCTGGCGGGAATGAATCTTTAACTAGTGCAATTATTGTGTGAATTTTACTCTCCGTAGATTTCAATTCCCGGATAAAATGCACCAAATGAAAACCAGAAGGCGGTGAAGGAAGTAACTG
>JANTFQ010000075.1 GCA_024763405.1 Calditrichaceae bacterium | reverse complement strand
ATTTACGGGCATATTTACGCGCTGTTTTTACATAACCCAGATATTCTGTAAAACGTTCTGCTAGCAGGGAACCGAAAATCAGGCGACCCACATTCCCAGCGGAAAAATCGGTCATCTGCAACAGATCGGCTGTCCGTTTGTAATCGCTTTTTATCCAGTCGTCAACCTGAAGAAGGCCGTTTTTGGAAGCGTTGTAATCGGCGTCAAAATCTTTTTTTAGCGCTTTCATTTCGTTATTCAGCTTGTCGATTGATTTCTTCGTTTCTGCGGTCTGCTCGATGGCTTTGGTGAGTTTTGCGACGTCTTTCAAATTTTTTACATCGATGGCTGCTATCTGTTTTTCTATCTCTTTAATCTTTGGCAACGGATTGTTCTCAGCGCTGCGTTTGTCCCAGCCGGAATAAAGAGAATCGAGACGGGTGTAGAGAGAATCAATTTTGGCGGGAGAGTGAAGGCCGGCCATTTTTAAGAGACTGTCCGTGTTCGCCTGCTGTTTCAGCGCGGTAAATTTTTCTCCGGATGCACTGCGAATTTTGGAAGCGCTTTTCTGAACAAGACTGTTTTCTCTTAACGCTTCTTTTTCGGAAGCGCTCAGACGGCCGTCCTCGTCCCGTGGCGTCCCGGTGCGGAAATTTGTAACGCTAAAATCGCTGACAATTATTTTTTGGGATAAAAGTGGCCAAAATTCAAAATCCAGTGTGCACGGTCCGGTTTCGATTTTATTTTTCATCGGCTGTGCGGCATCGGCAATTTGCAGCCGCTGCCATTTTAGAGATGCGCCGGTGATGGAAAAATCCAGATGATCAATTTCAACGCGGGCGCCATTCAGTACACTGCCCATCTCTTCCAATTGCGTTTCCAGCCATTTATCTGTAAACAGCCAGCTTAAAACCAAAATCAGGGCGGTTAGAACCGCTAAAAAAAGAATCCCTTTTTTGCGCAGCATTTAGGCCCCCAATCCTTTTAGTTTGTCGTAAACGGAATAAAATTTGGAGCCCTTTATTATCTGGACAATTTTAAGTTTTTGCAGGGCCGGATCAATATGGATGCGGTAATAGATTACAAAATATTTCATTGCCGGAAAGACGGGCACAATCAGTAAAACAGCAACGGCGAAACTTCCGGCCACAATCGTATTGTTGTAATGACTGAGCGCAATGATCGGGAAGCTGTATAAAGCAGTCCAAAAAGCCTGCAGCGCGGGAATGCCCGTCAGCAGGAAATAACCCAGATTATGAAACAAGGGATCGAGCAGATAAGCGATTCCGCTGAATATAGCAAAGGCGAACAGCGCCGCTCCGAGATTGATATTTACAATAATTAAAACCAGAATTAGAATAAAATTGTGCAGGGTGAGTAAAGGCGTGAGCCCCATAATCATACCCAGGGTGAATCCCGCTGCAATTTTATTGGGTGAGTCCCCGGAACGCAGAATTTTAAATAGCTTTGCGGCAAAATTTATAAAAAACATATTTCTCTCCGAAAATGCTTTTGCGCTTGTTTAATAGTTCATTTTAAATATATTAAGAATAGCGTTATAGCTCAAATTAATATATCCGGTTTTACGGTTCAAAATCTTTCCCGGAGTTTCGGAAAGTATTATTCGGATATCTTTAAAATTGAGTTACTCTGAGCGATTTTTTGTACTATCTTTGCGCAAGGTTGCTGGATACCCCCCGAGTACTCGGGGGGTATGACCAACACACCCATTGGGTAGAACTTATCATCCCGAGTATCGGGGTCCATTGAAAACAACTAAAATAATTCTTAAGAATCGCTCAGATTAAGTATAAAATAATTAACCGCTTTCCTGGTGTTTTAGCAGGAAGCTTTTGACACTACGCATTTTTCATATAGGAAATAAAAATGAAATCGTTTCTAATGATCATCACCTTTCTAATGTCAACTTTTGCTTATGTGTATTCCGCCGCCTCTCCGGATAAAGGCAGAGGAATCGGAATATTAATTGGAGAGCCGACCGGACTTAGCGCAAAAATGTGGACCTCATCCTCTACCGCTTTTGACGGGGGACTGGCTTGGTCGTTTGGAAAAAACGGACGTCTGCATTTTCACGCCGACTATCTCTGGCATAATTTTAATATGATTCACCATAAACAGTTTTCCTTGTATTTTGGTACAGGTGCAGAAATTAACCTGGGCAGCCTGCCGGCAATTGGTTTGCGTGGTGTTGCCGGAATTGTTTATTTTTTTAAAGATATTCCGCTGGATGCTTTTTTTGAAATTGTACCAGTTTTTACGCTTCTTCCGGGAACGGGAATGAGCGGCGGCGCAGGTATCGGTTTGCGCTGGTTTTTTTGAAATTTCCCCGAAACGTTTTTCGTAATAGAAAGGAATATAAATGAAAACGGTTTTAACTTATTTTTCTCTATTATTGATAACCTTCACTTTTTTACAGGCAGCAGATAAGCCCCTCGTTTTAATCGCTTATTACAGTCCCGGCGGGCATACAAAAGCGTTGGCCCAGGCGGTGCTGGAAGGTGCGGAGTCGGTAGAAGGGGTAGCGCTAAAACTGCTCGAAATTAAAGATGTGAAGCAAAGGGACATCGCGGCTGCCGATGCGCTTATCGTGGGTTCTCCGGTTTATAATGCTAATATCGCTCCGCCCGTGCAGCGCTTTATCAACCGCTGGCCTTTTGACGGGACAATGAAAAACAAACTTGGCGCGGCGTTCGTCACAGCCGGTGGTATTTCGGCGGGAGAAGAACTGGTGCAAATGAATATTCTGCATTCTATGCTGATTTACGGGATGGTGGTTGCAGGCGGACCGGAATGGGAAATGGCCTTTGGCGCTTCGGCTGTTACCGAAGAAGAGCCGTTTAATGAGAATAAGGGGAAGGGAAAAATCAATGCGCATTTTAAAGAAAAGGGAAAAGCGCTGGGCAAACGTATTGCCGGTCTGGTTTTGAGATTGCATTAGAGCCAAATAATCCACAGAAGTACCCTATTCGAAGTCAGATTAACGATTAACGAATGGTGATTTCAGATTTATCAGGAGTGCCCAAAAATATCATTCCAAGGCCATCGCCCAAGTAATCCTTCCGGCGAAAGCATTGTGAATATAGACAGGATTTTTTTTATCCGGTCAAGGCTTCATCGGAATGACAGGTGTGTAAAATGTTAGAAGAACAGAACAAAGGCCGTAATGTCAGGACTAAAGCGGACGGCAGGGGCGGGCAGATGAAAACGGTCCAGAATTGCAATCAGATGCCTGAGATACGAATTTTTTGTCTTAATCTTCTTTAAATTATAATCCAGGGCCAGGTACAGTTCCTGCTTATGCGGTAAATCGGCAGTAATCCCAAATCCTGCGGCAATATTAAAATATTTCAAAAAAGAAATACCGTTCAAACTGTTAAAAAACCCAGACGGATTGGCTGTCAGCCAAAAGGTCATATGGTCATAATCGTGCACACCGGAATCGGGTGCTTTATGCGCTAAAAAATTATAACTCATTTTATAATCGATATGCTGCATAAATCCGATATGACGCCGGGCAACCGGCAGCAGGGCGCCGATTACATCCGCCGCAAAGTCTCCGGGTGAAAAGCCCCAGCTTTTAAAATGGCCGTCCCAGACCTCCATAGCCGTGAGAACGGTAAGGGCCGATCCGGCGCTTAACCAGGACGCCTGTGCTTCGCTGTAGCCGGCCCAGCGCGCAATACTGTAAAAATTCTGACTAAACAGGCTGGTACTGTAAATATGACCGAATTTATCAATTCCGCGGTGGTAATTATCAAACCAGTCCAGACGGCCGTCGTTGTTCCGGGCCCAGTGAAAAGGCACCACGTTATCGTTGTAATAAGCTTCGTCGGCAAAAATGTAAAGTCCGCCGATGGAAGCGAGAACCGTCCCGTAATAAACGGAAGCACGCAGGGAATTGATGGAATCCGAAACGTTGGCCGAATTTGCCATCTGAGCGTTAGCCTTCTTTGGAAAAGGGAACGAAAAGAACAAAAGAGTGATAAAAATGAAAACGTTTGATCGCATTAAAAGTTAAATCCTTTTTTTTGAAGCTGTTCCTTGTTCTGTCCGATAAACTTTTTTACTGTTTCCACTGAAATCGTATAGGTGATTCCCGGAATGATGGAGACTTCACGGTTTAAATAAATGGTTCCGGTGTAAGGCTGGGACGGATTTACCGTTTTGGAATTGATATTTGATTCCGGCTGCAGTTTGATTCCGGATTTCGCGGGCAGCGCGTTGGCCAGCCCCACAAGTTCAAAATTTGGAATGCCGTCGCGCAGGGCCAGAATAATGCCCCCGCTCACCCCCTGGTACATCGTCGAATTGATAATAAAATCATGGCGTTTGTTGCGGTTGGGACTACTTACAATCGACGTGGTAATCATTTTTTTCCCGTGCGGGAAACCGATTAAATAGACAAAAGTTCCCCAATCGAGTTCTGCGGCTGAACCAAAGGGATAGTTAAAAACAATGGGTGGTAGGCCGGCCTGAGGCGCAATCGACTTACTCAAAATCGCTAAATCGGCTTTTCGGTCCAGGGCTTCAATTTGCACTTCTCCGCCCCGCGGAAGGCCGATAATATTCAACTGCTGGCGCAATTTTATATCGACCCGCTGAATAAACGGCAGTGGTTGGCCTTTTGCCGTTTGAAAATAACGTATCACGGTATCGGGCTCAAATACCGTATGAGCACAGGTAAGTAAGGCCGTTTTTTTAGCGTCCGCATAAATTATCAGCGCACTGCCCGAAGCCGGTTTTTCGGTGATTAAACTGGAACTGGCCTTTTGGGTAAAGTTGCCCGCGTCGATAGTGGTACCGGTAATTGAATCGGACAAAGCGAAAAAGAATTGTTTATAAAAGGTCAGGGAATTAATGAGTTTCACCGAAGCAAGAACCTTATTTAATTCCTTTGACGCGGGTGCGGACGGAAATTCCGAATCATATTTTCCATCCAGAACACGGCCGCCCGTCACCACGGTTTTTTCCTGGGAGATACAACCGGATATTCCAAATAGAATAAGAAGACTAAATAAAAGTATGCGCATTCTTTTCCCCTCGTAAAGACGCTGGAATATACGGTATGGCGGATTCCGCTTCCAGTAAAGGTTTATTTTCCTGTCCAAACTTTTGTTGAATCTTATTGTTTTCAAAAACAAACTTGATTCGTGATGTACTTTTTTACCATATTCCAAAACTGTTCCGGTATAGTAACGAACAGTAACCGTCTCATCTTATTTGAATTGGATTTATGGCCGAACTACCCGCTGCGATTGAATCAAATATTCCGTTTCTAGCGCTGCTCGGAATCGCCGTGCTTGCCTTTGGATTTGCCTACTGGCACTACCGTTCGGTTGTGCCGCAAATCAGCGACATAAAGCGCCGCCTGCTGATGGGGTTGCGGTTTATCAGCTTCGCCTCGGTTCTATTTCTATTTTTTAAACCAAATATTACTTTGATTTTTCAGCGGGAAATAAAACCAAAGATTTCCGTTTACGTGGATAATTCTCTGTCAATGTCCGTTCAAGATGCCGCTGAAAAGCGCTGGGAAGAAACCGCTAAGGTCTTGAAAAAAGTAAATATTTTGCGTCCCGGCACACGCTGGCTTTTCAACAATAATGTCTTCCCGTTAAACGACAGCAGTTTTGCCGTTTCCAAAGACGCCACAAATTTTGAAACTCTATTTAAACATATTGATGAAAATAAAGCGGACAATATTATTCTTATCAGCGACGGGAACGTCACCGCAGGCAGTTATCCCGTGCAGCTTAAACGACATCCGGATAAAAAGATATTTACCGTCGGCATCGGCAGGGAAGAAAATAACAGCGATCTTTTTATCGATAACGTTTCCTATGAACCGGTTATTTACAAAGGGATTGAACAAAATATCAGCGTTAAAATTGGCACTAAGAATCTAAAAAAAGCGTTTACCGCTTCCGTTAAGCTGATGCAGAACCGCACTGTTTTGGCTGTAAAATCCTTCCGGGTTGATACGCTTGAGGCCTTTCATACCATCGTTTTCCAAAATACACCGCAAACTGTTGGGCAGAATAAATTTAAAGTAACACTTGAGAATTATAAATCGGATGTTAATAAGCAAAATAATTCTTTTCTTTTTATCCAGCAGATACTAAAGAAGAAATTACAAATAGCCCTTTTTACGGGTTTGCCCGGTTATGAAAGTAAATTTTTAAACCAGCTTCTCTCCGCGGAGCCGGATTTTGACTGCCGCTTTTTCGTCGAAAATAAACAGGGGCGATTTTCGGGTAAGGATAACCCCGATATTAAAACACCTTTTGACGTATTGATTTTTCAGAATTTTCCAAGTCCCTATACAAAGCAGCAGACATTAATCCAACTTGCGCAAATTCTAAAAAAGCGTAAAAGTAGTTTGTTTCTGATGCTGGGAGAAAAAACGGATCGGGCCAAATTAAATTCATTCCTTGAATTTACACCCTTTGAGCAAGTTCCCAAAAAACTTCGTTCCGAAGCTGAGCCATTATTTAATCCGGGAAATTCTGCTCTTCTGGATTTATTTAATAACTCTTCGGCTAACAGTCAGTTCTGGCAGCAGATCCCCCCCATCGATGTTCTATTTGCACCGGGAAAATTAAAACCTGAGGTAAAGATACTACTAAGCGGCAAAGAGCGGCCGTTGATTCTTTCGTACAGCAAACCCGGATTTCGGAATATGACTTTTAATGGAAACGGATTTTGGCGCTGGCATTTTTTAATGCAAAACAATAGCGCCCTGGCAAATGGTTATAAAAATTTATTAAAACACAGCATCCGCTGGCTTGCCGATAGAAGAAAAATTAAACCGGTTCTGTTAAAAGCCGACGCAACTGAAACCATTCCTGGAAAAGCAGTGCAATTGAACGGATTTATTTACGATGCAGATTTTAAACCGGTGAAAGATGGTCAGTTCCAGCTCCAGGTACAACAAGGCGAGGAAATAATTGAGATAAATACAGAGATGGACAGTAGCGGTCGTTACAGTGCAAAATACCTCCCGGCCAAAGAGGGAACGCTTCAATTTACAGCAAAAGGATTTCGTTTCGGTCGTTTATACGGACAGGATAAGCTGCAAGTAGAAGTAGCCGCCGCGGAAAAGGAATTTATTCACACCGGAATAAACCGCCGCTATCTGCAGCAAATTGCAAAAGAGAGCGGGGGACTTTATACCGACGCTGCTCAAATCGACTCGCTGATAAAGCATATTCCGCAGGAAGTTACCATTCAAAAAGAAAAACAAAGCATCGCGCTTTGGTATAATCCCTACCTGTTAGCGTTCATTCTTCTAACTATTATTAGTGAATGGATTCTACGCCGCCGTTTCGGTTTGGTTTAGTTTACTAATCCGGGCCTATGTTGTTTTGTGTGGGTAAAAAAATTAGTGTCAGAACTAATAGACGAGTAGTTAAAAAGACTGCCACGGATTTGCACCGATTAACACGAATACCTCATTAAAAAGCAAAAGGGTATCTTAAGGAATATGTTATGAATATTGAAATGTACGGTATAAATTTTCTAATAACAGCTTCTTAATAAAATGAAATAAAGTCGGGCAAGTCAAATAAGTAAATTCTCAACGTAACCTAATTTCAATGGCAAACAAAAATAATGGCTTATATATAAACTTTTTTAATAAAACTTGTTCTTTTTTATCAGTTGCAATCAGTGAAAATCCGTGGTCGATTGATCTTTTAAGTTTAGTTACCCACAAGGATCAAGATAGAACCACTATTCTTCTTATAAAGCCAAAAACCTTTTTAAAGAAATGTGGCAACAGGTCGAAGATTTATAATCGTTAAAAAATTATAAAGGGGATTGCAAAATGATAAATGAGACGCCTAAAATACCACAGGATAACAGAGGCTATAATTTGCTCAGGGACCGCAGGATTGACGATTTTAACGGAATGCGTTCTAACGGGGAATTAGATAGCGATTATCACGGTCTGGCTTTCCGAGGTTGTGATTTAAGGGGATTAGATGCGTCCGGTCTGGATTTTTCCAATTGTAAATTTAAACAGGCCGATTTACGCGGCATTAATTTTATGAACACCAAATTGGATGGCGCTAGTATTTACGGTTCTAAAATTTCAGGGTGTCTGTTTCCTAAAGAATTAAAAGCGGATGAAATAATGATGTCGGTGCAGCAGGGCACACGCCTGCGTATCGGATAAAAACAGATTCCATCCTTTACGGGATGGAATCTGTAATAGACCAATTAATCCAATAAATGCGAAACCAGTCCGCTGCGCAGTTTCGGCTCGAACCAGGTGGATTTGGGCGGCATTATCTTCCCGGCGTCGGCAATGGCCATTAAATCTTCAATAGAAGTGGCAAACATCCCGAATGCGACCGCCATTTCACCGGAATCGACCCGGCGCTGCAGTTCTTCCAAACCGCGAATACCGCCAACAAAATCAATTCTGTTATCCGTGCGCGGATCGCCGATGCCCAGGTGCGGTACCAACAGATTTTCCATTAAAATAGAAACGTCTAAACGTCCTACCGGATCCTGTGGATCGAAGCTTCCTTTTTGAGCAGTTAATTCGTACCAGCTGCCGTCCAGGTACATCACAAAATGGTGTTTTTCCTGCGGCTTTTGCACTTTCCCTTCAATTTTTTTAACCTCAAATTTTTCGGCTGTCCTTTGCAGCAGCTCTGCAGGTGTGTGTCCATTCAGATCTTTAACAACACGGTTGTAATCCATAATGTACATTTGATTATCCGGGAAAATAACGGTTAAGAAATAATTGTATTCTTCTTCGCCGGTGTGTGTCCCGTTTTTAATCTTCTGGTCGTACAGGCGCGCGGCCGAAGCGGAACGGTGGTGTCCATCGGCAACATACAAGGCGTCTAGTTTTTTAAATTCATTCTGGATGGCGTTGATTTCCACATCATCATCCACAACCCACAATGTATGGCGAATGCCGTCGTCTGCCGTAAAATCATTTTCAGGCGTTCTG
>JANTFQ010000074.1 GCA_024763405.1 Calditrichaceae bacterium | reverse complement strand
AATCCCGGTACCTGGAATATACTGCAGGATGGGAATACCAAGCATAAAAGCAGAGGCCACAAAAGTGATTATCTTTAAACGCCCGCTCCAGGGAGCGTCGAAATAGGATGAAGGGCCCATATAATTTTTCCTTTGTATTAAATGAGACAAACCCTAAAACTCAAATTACACATTCCAAAACACAAAATTTGAAAACACATTGTCCCCTTCGACTACGCTCAGGGCAAGCACTATTCTCCCGGCTTCCGTCTAAGCCGGGTAGGTTGCTCAGGGCGCGCCTTATCAGGTGTGTTTTCCCAGCCAGGAAAATATATCCTGTAATACTTTTTCCCGGTCAATATCGTTGTGCGATTCATGCCTTCCTTCCGGATAGACAATGCGTTCTTTATCATTAAAAGTCACTTTCTCAAAGAAATCGGCGCTGCCCTGGGGATCGACCAAAACATCCGCCGCACCATGGACAATCAATAAAGGCAGAGCAATTTTATCCGCATGGGCCTGTGTCCATTCCGTCGCTGCACTCATTTCTGTTCCAAAACGGGCCGAAGCCATACTGTGCACCAGTGGGTCCTGTTCGTACGCTTTTATCACTTCCGGATCACGGGAAATAGTATTTACATCCAGTTTCGTGTCAATCGAAAATCCCGGCCAGATTTTGGACATTACTTTGCTCAGTAGCAGCAGTACCGGCGAAATACCCGGCTGTGACAACAGCGGCCCGGAGGCGATGACGCCTTTCAGACCCTGCGGATTTGTAATTACATAATTCAGTACAATTAATCCGCCCAGGCTGTGTCCGTATAAAAAAAGTGGTTTCCCTTTTTGATCTTCTTGAACCACTTCAAGAAAACAGCGAACATCTTCCGGGAATTCTTCCCAGTGCATAATATGTCCACGCTGTCCGGGAGATTTTCCGTGTCCGCGGTGATCAAATCCATAAACGGCAAAACCCTGCGGTAGCAGTTTATTGACCACATTCATATAACGGCCGCTGTGCTCGCCAAAACCGTGAACAATAACCAGAACCGCTTTTGCTTCGCCTTCCGGCAGCCAGGACTGGTAGTACAGTGGCAGATTTTCGTAACCTTCAAAAGTGCTTTCAGAATGTTTCATCGTTCTCTCCAGAGTTTATATGCGTTAGTTCGTCATCCCCACGAAAGTGGAAATCTATTCTTTTTTCGTGTACCGACCCACTGGTTCCCCGCCTCCGCGGGGACGACACAGTAAAGCGTTTAGATTTCATCATTCCCACCCGCTGGCGGGTGGAAATCTATACTTTTTTCGTTGCATTGTATTCTGGTTCCCCGCTTCTATGAGGAAGACACTACTAAAATTCGTCATTCCCGTGAAAATAGCCTGCCCGGCTTTCGACGGGGAAATCTAAAATTAATCCTGCAACAAATTAGTCCCGTACAAATCCAGCCAATCCGGATTCGACTCTCAATTAATTGATTTTTCCAGATCCAATTCCCTTTTTTTTAATTCTAACTAAATATAGCATTAAATTGAATTAAAGTTCTACTAAATTTTATTCTATCTATTTTTAGAGCGAAACAATTCTGTTTGAACATATCTGGAAATTTAGTACATTTTATTATCGGAACAATATTTATCAGGAGAAAAAATGTCTCAGAATCTAATCGAAAAAATAGCGCAGCGCTTTGCTGTCGGTTTAGAAGAGAACCAAATTGTACACAGCGGTGATTTTATCACCCTGCAGCCGGCCCACGTAATGACGCACGATAATACCGGCGCGGTCATTCCCAAATTTAAATCCATCGGGGCCACGAAGATGGCCAATCCGCGTCAGGTAGTGCACACGCTGGATCATAATATCCAGGACAAGAGTGAAGCGAATCTGGCTAAATATGCTAAAATAGAAGCCTTCTCAAACGAAATGGGTGTGGATTTTTATCCGGCCGGGCGCGGCATCGGGCATCAGATTATGTGCGAAGAGGGTTACGCTTTTCCGGGAACCGTCGTGGTTGCTTCGGACAGCCATTCCAATATGTACGGCGGTTTGGGTGTTTTGGGTACCCCGGTCGTACGCACCGACGCTGCAGCGCTTTGGGCCAGCGGCAAAACCTGGTGGCAGATTCCACCGGTAGCCAAAGTGGTGCTGAACGGTAAACTAAAACCGGGCGTCACCGGAAAAGACGTAATCATTACCCTTGCCGGATATTTTAATCAGGATGAAGTTTTAAATCACGCTATCGAATTTAGCGGTTCAGGGATTGCTGAATTGTCCATTGATCAGCGCTTGTCCATTGCCAATATGACCACCGAATGGGGCGCTCTGGCCGGCGTCTTCCCTATTGATAAGAGGACTATAAATTGGCTGAAGGCAAGACAATCCGTTATTGAAAAACGCGGGCTGGCCGGCGTACCCTCGGACGCGGACGGCAACGGTGTTCATCCCCGCCTGAACAGTGAACGAATCGCCGAACTGGAACAGAACAAACCGGCTGCAGATGAAGATGCGTTTTACGCCAAAGAAATTATCTTCGATTTATCCACGGTGCGGCCCATCGTTTCCGGTCCCGATACGGTAAAAGTTTCCACCCCTGTTTCTGTAATGGAAAAGAAAGAAGTAAAAATCCACAAAGCTTACCTTGTTTCCTGCGTGAATAGCCGCGTGGAAGATATTGCCCAGGCAGCGGAAATCGTTCGCGGAAAAACAATTCATCCCGAAGTTGAATTTTATATTGCCCCGGCTTCCAGCGAAGTGCTGGCCGAAAGTAAAAAAATGGGGGACTGGCAGGCGCTGTTAGACGCCGGCGCGATTGAACTGCCGCCGGGCTGCGGACCCTGCATCGGACTCGGCGCGGGACTGTTGGAAGACGGCGAAGTGGGCATTTCCGCTACCAACCGAAATTTTAAGGGACGGATGGGTTCGAAAAACGCCCAGGCCTACCTGGCCTCTCCGGCGGTTGTGGCGGCTTCGGCCCTGGCCGGAAAAATTACGTTTACTCAGGAGTCGGATAGTACAGAACCGAATGGTAAAATCACTATTCATTCCAAACCGGCCGAAAAAGCGTCGGTTAAAATTCTGGATGGTTTTCCTGAAACAATTACCGGAGCGTTGGTTTTCTGCCCGCAGGATAATATGAACACAGATGGTATTTATCCCGGGAAATACACGTACAAAGATGATATTACACCGGAAGAGCAGGCCCGGGTGGTAATGGAAAATTACGATCCTGAATTTGGCAAAATTGTTACGGAGGGTAATATTTTAGTGGGGGGATTTAATTTCGGTACCGGCAGTTCACGCGAGCAGGCGGCCACCGCTTTAAAGTACCGGGGTATCCAATTAGTCCTGGCCGGTTCTTTTAGTGAAACTTACAAACGTAACGCCATCAATAACGGTTTTTTAGTGATCGAAGCGCCCGAACTGGTGAATGATTTACGCGCCCGGTTTGGCGATAAAGCGCTGACCGTTAAAACAGGAATGCAGGCCGAAATAAATTTTAAAACGGCTCAGCTAACGGTGGACGGAAAAACATACACCATTGCTGCCATCGGAGCCGCTGCCCAGGAGATCATCATCGAAGGCGGATTGGAGAACTGGGTAAAATCCCGTTTATAGCTCTGAGGATGACGTTACAAGTACGGTGCGAAGCCTCTCCGGATTCGTACCGTTTATCTCAGCAATCTGCAAGCGTTAATCATTAATCTAACTTTTATTCAAACTAAATCGGATTGAGACTTGTGTCTACCACCCAATATTTTTTTGCTTCACTACTTTTAGTAACCTGGTGCACCCTGCACAGCGCTTTAATTTCAAATTCAGTCATTTCCTGGATACAAAGAAATACCGGTCGACATCACCGTTTTTACCGGCTCTTTTTCAATATCTTTGCCACGGCCAGTTTTTTACCAATTCTATATTATTTCGAAACACTCCCCACAGAATTACTGTTTCGCTGGGACGGTGAACTACGGATTGTTCAATTCAGCCTGATCGCTCTAAGCTTATATTTATTCATTGCCGGAGCCAGGCGCTATGACGCTTTTCAGTTTTTAGGATTGCAACAGCTCTTTAGCAATTCCACTCATAAAATGCTAAATAAGAGCGGAAAACTAGATGTTGCCGGTTTGCATAAAATTATCCGTCATCCATGGTATTCGGGTTCAATTATAATCATCTGGGCACGAAACCTGGATAGCAGCGCCCTTATACAAAACATTATTTTAACTTGTTATCTAATCATCGGCACCTATCTCGAAGAACGAAAATTACTGATGGAATTCGGACAGGAGTACCGTGATTACCAGCAAAGAGTTTCTATGCTGCTACCGGCAAAATGGTTGATGTCAAAAGTACGGAAATGATTCAAAAAGTTGACTAAAATAAAAATATCCCATTCGGGCCACTCTATTTATCCATAAAAATCAAAACCTGCCCTGTAACTTCCCGCCGAAATATTCATCTCATATCAATATGCAAAACACAAGTAACTAAACATAAAGGAAACGCTATGCTAATGACTGAATTGCCCCACCTGGAAACAGAGGCGGAATTTAACAAGACAATCGAAGAAAACGAAAATGTAATGGTGTGCTGCGGCCGCATGGGACCGATGTGTGTTCCGGTTTACGAATCCATGGAAGAGTTGGAAGATGAATATCCCCACGTAAAATTTGTTGATATGGATTTTGATATACCGTCTGCTCATGTTATTCGTAATCTTCCGGAGTGTGCCGGATTTATGGGATTACCATTTACCGTTTATTACAAGAACGGCAAAGTAGTGAAAGCCACCAGCAGCCTGCAGAGCATGGATCAGATTACCGAAATCTTAGATGAAGAATTTGCCAAATAAAGAAGTTTCGTATGAATGAAAATATGTTCGACGTCATTATTCTTGGCGGTGGGGCGGCAGGCCTGACCGCTGGGATTTACACCTCCCGCGCTAAATTGAAAACCCTTATTTTAAATGAAGGCGTGGTGGGCGGCCAAATGGTACTCACCGACGAGATCGCCAATTATCCCGGGGTAGAAAATATCGGCGGCTTTCAACTGGCCCGGATTATGAAGAAACAGGCGAAAACTTTTGGCTGTACCATCAAATCCAATATTAAAATTA
This sequence comes from Calditrichaceae bacterium, assembly GCA_024763405.1. Lineage (GTDB taxonomy): Bacteria > Calditrichota > Calditrichia > Calditrichales > Calditrichaceae > JANTFQ01. The sequence goes on along the minus strand of JANTFQ010000074.1, from coordinate 3,886 downwards.
CCCGAATGGAATTGGACGGAGCGCTGAAAACGATTGAAGTAAACAATAAAACCAATTACAGTGCAAAGTCTGTTATTCTCACCAGCGGCGGCCGGGCACGAAATCTAAATGTTCCGGGAGAGAAGGAATTCCAGGGAAGCGGTATTTCCTATTGCGCCACCTGTGACGGCGATTTTTTTCAGGATAAAGAAATTATCGTGGTGGGCGGTGGAAACTCTGCTCTCGAAGAAGCGGTTTCGTTAACCAAATATGCCTCAAAAGTAACCATTGTTCATGAATTCGATCATTTCCAGGCCTATCCTTCGGCCGTGGAAGAAGCCAAAAAGAATGAGAAAATTCATTTTATAATGGAATCCACCATTGCCGCTTTTAAGGGAGATGCAGCACTTAAAACCGCGGTTATCCGGCACATCCCCAGTGGGAAAAAGTCAGATATGCCCATTGATGGAGTCTTTATATTTATCGGTTATGTGCCCAATACCGAATCATTTAAAGGGTTGGTTAAGATGAATGAACGGTTGGAAATAATCACCGATGAAGACAGACAAACCAATCTCGATGGTGTTTTTGCCGCCGGTGATTGTATCGCCAAGCGCTGGCGTCAGGTTTCTACTGCCGTGGCGGACGGAACCATTGCGGCTTTGAGCGCCGCGGAGTATATAGCTAAACAGGAATAAAATAAAAACAGTTCTAAACTTTTATAGTTTAGAACTGTTAACATCACTATTTCAAATACATGAAAAAGGGGAAATGATAAATTCCCCTTTTTTTATTTCTGAATTATAGTTTATTGCGCCAACGTAAAAAGGAGCACTTACAGACCCTCGAGAAGGTGTCTTCTTCCCAGCACTATTAATTCCTTCTGCCGCCGAAAATGCGCAGCATCAATAAGAACAGATTCACAAAATCCAGATAAAGCATTAAAGCACCCACGATGGAAATCCGGCCATACTGATCGCCGTCCGCAGGAGTAAGAGTCATACCCAGCTTTTTGATCTTTTGTGTATCATACGCCGTTAACCCGACAAAGATTAAAATCCCGGCGTAAGTGATAATCCAGCCCAAAGTTGAACTGGCCATAAAGATATTGACGACCGACGCAATAATCAGCCCGATCAAAGCCATCATCAGCAGGCCGCCCATTGAGGTTAAATCTTTTTTTGTCACATAGCCATACAGGCTGGTGGCGCCAAAGGTTCCCGCGGTTATTAAAAATGTGCTGGCTATGGATTCGTATGTGTAAGCAAGCAGAACCGCCGACAATGTTAATCCGTTTACAAACGAAAACAGTAAAAATAAGGTTGAGGCAGTGGATACCTGCATGGTGTTAACGCCTCGGGAAATGGCAATCACCATGCCTAATTCGCCGAGAATCAGCAGAAACATCATAAAGGAATTGCCAAAAATTAAATTAAGCAATGCCGGACTGTTTGCTGTGAAATATGCCGTTAAGCCGGAGACGACCAGACCCGCGGCCATCCAGTTAAAAACTGAACGCATCAGGGCATTTTCCCGAACGGCGCTCAGTGACGGTTGAAAATATTGATCTTGCTGCATATATTGAACTCCTCTTTTTTTTTATCTTTCAACTATTCTCTACGAGATTAGTTCCTGGAATAGGAACTTCCTTTTTACGATTTAAAATTCCCGCCGTCAACCGTTTAAAATAACCACGCATATCGTCAAAAATAGTATAGGCCCAGGGAACAGCAATAAGCGAAACCATCGTGGAGAAAATAAGCCCGCCGATAATCGTGCGTCCCATTGGGGCATAGGAGATCCCAATCATCTTGGCATTTCCCACCGCCATAGGAATTAAACCGCCGATGGTGGTGAAGGCAGTCATTAATATCGGACGGAAACGGTTCTTCCCTGCTTCGAGCAGGGCATCATAACGGGCATACCCTTCTTTGCGCAAACGGTTGACCAGATCGATTAAAACAATGGCATTGTTCACCACGATTCCAATGAGAATTACCATACCGATCATGCTCATCATATCCATGGGCGTATTGGTTAAATAGAGCATCCAGAAACCACCCACAAAGGAAAAGGGAATGGAAATAATAACCGATAATGGCAGCACGAAAGATTCGAATAAAATACCCATTAAAAGAAAGACAAAAACAATAGCCAGGATGGCGGCATAGGACATACTTCCGCTGCTCTGGTTAATATTTCGAAACCGTTCTCCCTTTGACCATGTATAACCGTAGGGCATTTCAAAACCGGCCATCACCTTGTCTATTTTTTTATAGACCTGGCCAATTTCATCGGAGGTGGTATTAGCTTTAATATTCAGATAGGTTTTCCCGTCTTCACGGTGGATATTGCCAAAACCTTTGGTTACCTCAAAACTCGCGACAGCATCTAACGGAATCTCCCGGCCATTCTTCGTAAAGAATGTGATATTTTTTAGCTGTTCCAGCGTCTCCCGGTCTTCTTCCCGTAACTGCAGCAGCATTCGGATTTCTTTTTCATTGGTCTGATATTTGGGCAGCTGCACGCCGCGCAGTGCGTACATCACCGTGCTGGAAATCACCCGGGGATTGATGCCGTATTTCTGCACCTGCTCGCGATTAATAACCAGGCGGATTTCATCGGACCCTTCCGCCAGATCAGTTTCCACGCTGACAATTTCTTTAATTTTCTGAATACGCCGCTCCACTTCCGCGGCTAATTTTGCTAATTGTTTGGTATCGTCACCAAATAGACTCAGGCTGATGGAAGCATCTCCGCTGCCGGTCTGCTGCCAGGTAGTTCGAAGTTTAACCCCAGGAAACACGGGCAGACGTGCTTTAATATCTTCTACTACCGCGTCTCTTTGCATCACCGTATCGGATTTTACCCCTGCGAGATGCAGAGCGCCTTTGTAAATAACCTCATACCAGCTTTCGGATTTTTCCGGCTGCAGAAAAACATGAATGCGGGCGCTGTTATTCCGGTAGCGCACATCAATCGTACGGATATTATAAATTTCTTTTTTTACACGCAGGCTGTCTTCAATCTGGGCCACGAGCCGGGCGGCATTGGAAACCGTATAATTATCCGGCATTTCGAGCCGCAGATTAAAATCATTTATATTACCCTGCATATTATCGGTTTTGTTAATCTTATTTAAAGCAAAGAAGGCCGAAAATAAAACAAGAAGCAAAATGACGAATGTTTCCGTGCGCCGTTTTAATACCCAACGCAGAGTTGCCTGGTATTTCTCATTGGATTTAATGATTGCCGCCGGTTCGACCACAACCCGGTGACTCACTACTTTACTGGCTGTAAGAGGAATAAAAACCAGGGCCACGAGCAACGAGGCTAACAGAGAGAAAATAACAGGCAGGCCGATGCGCATCATATAAAACTTAAAACCGGCTTCATCATTCATTAAAATCAACGGCATAAAAACCACAATACTGGTAAAAGTGGCCATGGTCACTGCAAGGGCTACTTCACTTCCGCCACGGGCGGCAGCCGTTTTATCATCCAGCCCTTCCGATCGTTTCTGATAAATATTTTCCAGCACCACAATGGAATTATCCACCACCATTCCGATGGAGATCATCAATCCCATCATCGTAATCAGGTTGAGCGTCCAGCCGATAAAATATAAGATGGTGAGACTGACCAGGATGGACAATGGAATGGCAATATTCAGAATAATAGTCATACGCACACGGCGTAAAAAGAAGAATAAAACGAGCAGCGCAAAAAATCCACCCCAAAGACCTGCATTCTGTAAATTGTTTACGCTTTCTTTTATGTAGGTACCCTGATTGAATAAAACCTGTACTTCAAAACCGCCGAGCTGTTCATTTTCGGCAACTATTTTGTTTAGTTTTTCTTCAATTCGGTCACAAATATCAACGGTATTTGCCAGCGATTCTTTTTT
>JANTFQ010000073.1 GCA_024763405.1 Calditrichaceae bacterium | reverse complement strand
CGCTGAAAGCCGGTGGGAATGCTGCCGTCCAGATACTGTTTGCGGGCAATGTGGATTTCACCTACCATTTTGTAATTCATTAACTGGGCAATCTGCAAAGCCGAATCCAGCGCCTGGGGATTAATCTCGAATGGCGGAGTATCGTCCATTTCGTACGTGCAGACCGTTTGATGGTTGATGCGGTATATAATATTTTTTTTTGTTTTGAATTCCATCAGTGCCGTTCCGTCGTACTCACCCAGCTCGGAAAGGGTGGGACGCATATGGCGCAGAATTTCGGCGTCGTACTCATTGCAGTAATGCCCTGCCGGACAGCGGCAGAATAATTTTTTTTCGGTTAATAACTGCTGGTGGATTTCCAGCCCGGATTTCATTCCGAGATCGCGGTAATCATCGGCGGTCATTTCTTCAAACGGTTTAAGTAGTTCGTTCATTTTCATCCCTGTTTGCTTGGCAATTGGAAATCTGCTCTTCTATTTTACATCCATAATTTTTCTCAGCGTTTCCGCATCCGCCTTAAGCATCCCGTTAGGAACAATGCGCGGTGTCAGTGCTTTCCAGTTAGGATCGGCGGCAAATACCTCTTTAAAAAGAGGAAGCGCATTTTTTAACTGACCGATATTTACCAGCGAAACGGCCGTCCAGTATTTCATTTCCAGGTTTTGCGGAAACATTTTTTGCGCCGCGCCATATTCCTGCAGCGCTTTATCTGTCTGATTATGCTCGATGGCGAGGTCGCCGTTATTCATATGTTCATACGCGCGGTATACCTTTAAAACACGAGCTATTTCCGCTACGGCTTCGGGATGATCTTCCACCCGCAAATCAATTTTGCGATCTTCCCAGGGCTTACCGGATGCTTTTCCTTTCACCACAATTATGGCTGCTGATTGCTGGCCTCGAATATCCCCGCCCGCTTTCTGGGCTGCCTGCAATGCCGACAGCATGCGCTCGGCCAACGGTAAATCCGTATTTTTTTCAAATGCCTCGGACATGGCCGGCCAGACCGTTTTATTTAACATCATATTAGCCTGAACAGAATAGTGCTTCCCGGCGATATGACCCGCTTCGGGAATACAGTCTTTTCCCGTGTGTACGGCCACCCTGCCATTTTTATCAATAATTGCCACCTGCCTTAAGGCCCGGCCTTCGTCGGCATCCAATAGAATTTTGAGCGCTTCTTTTGGAGTTTTTCCCTGTTTAAGTAATTTAAGGCCGCGCGGCCCAAATGATGCATTTACCATGGATTGCGTCGCCACGGCCCCTACGCCCGCTTCCGCCCAGGAGACAATGGAACCCACCGAAAACCAATGTGATTGAACCGCCACACCGATATCACCGGTTTTTTCATCCATGGCCACAATGGAAAAAGTATGGGCAAATGGCTGGTTGTTGATGGTTTTCTGGGCAAATAAAGCCGTTAATAAAAAAACAAATACAAGCAATACGATTCGTAATATTCTCATGATTCCCCTTTTTCATCTGTTTAACTTGTATAAAATCCGGCCTAAAAAAGCCGCTTATCGATTCCATCACATTTATTGATTGTTGTTTTCCTGAATCAAAAATTTCTATTTTTGCAATGGAATCGGTTTTTAAAGTTAACTCAAATAAACAACGAAATAAGTTAACTATTTTCTACAATCTTAACAAATTGCTTTAGAAGATGTGTACCCCATTCGGTATCTTTACAGGAAGTGATTAATTCGGCAGGATCTTGTTGAGCGTTCAACAAATCTTTACGATGGCGGGTAATATAAGCAGTAGAAATGCGGCAGTTAAATTCCGGATGAAATTGAACTCCCCAGATATTTTCATATAGGCGAAAGGCCTGATGTTTGTCTTTGCTGCTAAAGGCTAAATTTTCGGCTTCGACAGGTAATTTTAAAACCGTCTGTTCGTGTGAAGTAAAGGCTGGAAAATGAGAGGGAAGGTTATTAAAAAGTAAATCTGTTTTAGCGGTAACCATCAATTGAATTTCGGATGTTCCGATTTCAAGACCGCCCGGATTAAAACCAACCTTGCCGCCAAAGGCCCGCGCCAACAACTGGTGGCCAAAACAAATGCCGAGCATTGGCACATTGCGCTTAGCCGCCGAATTAAACCAATGCAGGATACGCTCCATCCAGGGAAGTTTTTCGGTTACATTGGCATGCGAACCGGAAATGATAACACCGGAGATATAATCCGGCTGCGGAAGAAGAATATTATCATAAACAGGTGTTACAATAAATTCCTGCCGTGATTTCCCACTGGCAGCAATAATCCAGTCGTCAAAATCCCCGTCCGTTTTCCGCAGCAAATCGAACGTCGTTCCGGCCTTAATAATGAGAATTGGTTTCATAAAAAAAAGGGCCGGAAAACCGGCCCGCATTATTTTATCTAAGGCTTTGTAAAACTTTCATGTAATTAGCGCGTTCATAAGCAGCAGGTTCTGCAACCGTCTGATGACACATACTTCCCTTCATCTGTTCAATGGATTCATACTCATGCTCTTCCATCCAACGTTCCATATCCTGCAAAATTGTTTTAATATGCCCGCTTCCTTTTTGAATAAGTGCAGAAGCCAATTGGGTGATATCCGACCCGGCCATGACAGCTTTCAGCACATCCTCTGCCCCATGTATTCCGCTGGAGGCGGCGAGGCTGGCTTTAATGATAGGATGTAAAATAGCGATCCAGCGTAACGGCAAACGCAGATCGTACGGGCGGCTTAATTCGAGATCCGCCTTAACTTCCAGCTCTTCCAAATCAATATCCGGTTGGTAAAACCGGTTAAATAAGACCAGTCCATCAGCACCGGCATCATCTAATTTTTTGGCCATATTGGCAAATGCGCTAAAATAAGGGCTCAATTTAACAGCCACCGGAATTTTAACTTTGCTTTTAACCGTTTTTAAATCTTCCACATACATATTTTCGATATCTGTTGCGGTTTTTGCCGGGTCTGTGGGGATATAGTAAATATTTAATTCTAAAGCATCTGCCCCGGCCTGTTCAATTTTTTGTGCATAATCCATCCAGCCACCAGCCGAGACGCCATTTAAACTACCAATTACCGGTATATCAACCGCTGCTTTTAATTTAGAAACCTGATTCAAATATTCTTCGGCATCTTTATTCTCAAAAGTGTCCGGTTCAGGGAAATAACTAAGCGCTTCTGCAAAAGAGTTTGCTCCCTGCATCAGATAGGCATCCAATGCTTCGGCTTCCTGTAAAATTTGCTCCTCGAACAAAGAATACATAATTACTGCCGATGCACCATTCGCTTCCATTTCTTTCACTGTGTCCACATGAGCAGAAAGAGGTGATGCGGAAGGAACAATGGGGTTTTTTAATTCTATTCCTAAATATTTAGTTTTTAAATCCATCGCTAATCCTCCTAAATATAAAACAAACCGGGTTTTATAAACCCGGTTTGCCAATTATAACTATTTTTCCGAAGCTTCCATTCCAGCCAGATGCGAATATTTTTTCCAACGTTTATCTGCCTGTTCCTGTGCATGCGCAATAAATTCCTTTGCCGCCTCAGGGTTCATTTTATTCACCATATTGAAACGGGTTTCGGTATTCATGTAATCGGATACCGGAATCTTCGGTTCTTTATAGTCCAGACGCAGCGGATTTTTTCCTTCTTTTTCCGCTTCCGGGTTAAAGCGATACATCTGCCAGATTCCGGAATCAACCGCCAGTTTTTGATGCTTCATCCCGTCTTTAAGATTATAACCATGGGCAATACAATGACTGTATGCAATGATAATAGACGGGCCGTCATAGCGCTCGGCCTCAATAAAAGCCTTGACGGTCTGTGTATCATTGGAACCCATTGCGACTTGCGCCACATACACATTGCCATAAGCCATGGCTAACATACCCAAATCTTTTTTACCCAATGGTTTTCCGCTGGCAGCGAATTTGGCAACCGCGCCGGTTGGCGTAGCTTTCGACATCTGACCGCCGGTATTGGAATAGACTTCCGTATCCAAAACCAGAATGTTTACATTCTTCCCGGAAGCAAGCACATGGTCCAAACCGCCATAACCAATATCATACGCCCAGCCGTCGCCGCCCATAATCCAGACACTCTTTTTCACAAGGTATTCAGCCAGACTTGCCAGATGTTTGGCCTCGGAGGAGGACATACCGGCCAGTATTTTTTCCAACTCAATAATACGATCCCGCTGATCGGAAATATCGGCTTCGTCATGCTGATCGGCATTTAAAATAGCATCCGCTAATTCGGTACCAACTTCATTTCGCATACCTTCTAATAGTTCACGTGCCTGTTCGGTTTGTTTATCGATGGTAAGACGAAAACCCAGACCAAATTCGGCATTATCTTCAAACAATGAATTAGACCAGGCCGGACCGCGTCCGTCATTGTTTTTCGCCCAGGGCGTTGTGGGCAGGTTCCCGCCATAAATGGAAGAACAGCCGGTGGCATTGGCCACAACCATACGATCACCAAAGAGCTGTGTGGCCAGTTTGATGTACGGTGTTTCGCCGCAACCCGGGCAAGCGCCCGAAAACTCGAACAAAGGCTGCAGGAACTGTGAACCCTTAATCGTTTCGATTTTTAACTGGCGACGATCAAATTCCGGAATATCGAGGAAGAAATTCCAGTTTTTCCGTTCGGTTTCACGCAATGGAATTTGCGGAGCCATATTGATGGCTTTTTTACCCGGTTCGGTTTTGCTCTTAGCCGGGCAAACTTCTACACAGAGTTCGCAGCCGGTACAATCTTCTACCGCTACCTGAATAGTGTATTGTGTGTTTTCCGGAAAATCACGGCCGCGAACTTTCGTCGATTTGAAAGTTTCCGGCGCTCCATCAAGAAGACCTTCGTCATAAACCTTTGCCCGGATAACGGCATGCGGACAAACCGCAACACATTTATTACACTGGATACACAGGTCTTCTTCCCAAACCGGCACTTCCAGGCCTACATTACGTTTTTCATATTGGGTCGTCCCGGTCGGCCAGGTACCGTCGGCCGGCATTTTGCTAACCGGAAGATCATCGCCTTTTCCGGCAATCAACATCGCCGTAACATCCTGAACGAAGTCAGGCGCTTCTTTCGGAACCGGCGCCAACATTTCAATTTGGCTTGTTACTTCGTTCGGTACGTCGATTTCATACAGGTTGGCCAGCGTTTGATCAACCGCATTAAAGTTCATCTGAACAATCTTTTCACCCTTTTTACCATAAGTCTTTTCAATTGCACCCTTGATTTTTGCAATCGCTTCGTCTTTAGGTAAAACACCCGAAATTGCGAAAAAGCAGGTCTGCATAATCGTATTAATTCGGGCACCCATACCGGTATCTTTGGCAACGGCATAGGCATCGATTACATAAAACTTAATGTTTTTATCAACAATTTGTTTTTGTACATCGCGTGGTAATTTCCCCCATACTTCGTCTTTGGGATACGGAGAGTTCAACAGAAATGTGGCGCCCTGATCTGCATTTTCCAGGATATGCATAAATTCCAAAAAGACGAAGGAATGCACGGCGATAAAATTTGCCTTTGTAATCAGGTAGCTGGAATGAATTTTTTCCGGGCCAAACCGTAAATGTGAAATCGTCATCGAACCTGACTTTTTTGAATCATACACAAAATAGCCCTGCGCATAGTCGTTTGTCTCGGTACCGATAATTTTAATTGAATTTTTGTTCGCTCCAACCGTTCCATCCGAACCTAAACCGTAGAACATACCGCGCACCACTTTATCACCTTCGGTGGAGAAGGACGCATCCCATTCCAGACTGGTATTGCTTACATCGTCATGAATACCGATGGTAAAATGATTTTTCGGCGTTTCTTTACTCAATTCATCCAATACCGCCTTTATCATTCCGGGGGTAAATTCTTTGGAAGAAAGACCATAACGGCCGCCAACTACTTTAGGAAACGCAAACGGTAATTTACCTTCGGCTACCAGTTCGGTGAAGGCTGTAACGGTGTCCTGATACAACGGTTCGCCGGCCGCACCCGGTTCTTTGGTACGATCTAAAACGGATACCGCTTTGGTAGTTTTCGGGAATGCCGCCACAAAATCTTTTACTGAAAAAGGACGATAAAGACGTACTTTAATGGCGCCAACTTTTTCACCCTGTGCAACGAGATAATTTATGGTTTCTTCAACCGCTTCCGCTCCGGAACCCATCAGGACCAAAACACGTTCGGCTTCGGGATGGCCCACATAATCAAACAGATGATACTGACGGCCAACGATGCCGGCAAATTTATCCATGGCTTTCTGTACGATTTCCGGTGCTTTTTCATAATACGGATTTACGGTTTCACGCCCCTGAAAGAACACATCCGGGTTCTGAGCCGTTCCGCGCAAAACCGGGTGTTCCGGATTTAATCCGCGTTTACGATGTGCAATCACCAGTTCGTCATCGATCATCGCTTTCATATCTTCACGGGTCAGTTGTTCCACTTTCATCACCTCATGCGAGGTACGAAAGCCATCAAAAAAATGTACAAAAGGAACACGCGATTCCAATGTAGCCGCCTGGGAAATAAGCGCAAAATCCATGACTTCCTGAACCGAGTTACTGGCCAGCATGCCAAAGCCGGTACTGCGCACAGCCATTACATCGCTATGGTCGCCAAAAATGGAAAGCGCCTGGGCAGCGATTGAACGGGCGGACACATGAAATACGGTGGAGGTTAATTCACCGGCAATTTTATACATATTGGGAATCATTAAAAGCAAACCCTGAGATGCGGTGAAAGTTGTAGTGAGCGCACCGGCCTGAAGAGCGCCGTGAACCGCGCCGGAAGCACCGCCCTCGCTCTGCATTTCGGTTACACTGGGAATGGTTCCCCAGATATTTTTTTCTCCTTTAGCGGAATATTCATCGGAATGTTCGCCCATAGGAGACGACGGTGTGATTGGATAAATGGCAATGACTTCATTGATTTTGTGGGCAACATACGCTGCCGCTTCATTTCCATCTATGGTGACCATTTTTCGTTCCATAAAAAACTCCTTCTGGTTATCTATGTGAAGGTTTATTAAACTAAATTTTATTTGCCTTCGGCTAATATTCGCTTTTAAATAGAATTAGCAATTTACACAAAAAATATGCCAAATTAAACTATAAATACCGGAAAATGTAATCTTTTATTTTTAAAGAAGTTGCCGCTTTCCCTTTTTTGTTATTCCATTGTACTGTTTCTCAACTTTAACGGTTCCCTAAAAATAATTCTTATTCTTAGGAAGAATCTGTTTCTTACCTTCCTTCCAAACGCATTTTTTGTTCGGCTAATTTTTATCAGAAATAATCTTTATTTTTTTTTAGAAAAGTATCCATTTTATGTACAACGTTTTTGTTGATTATTCTGCATACTGTAGTTGAATATTCTCCTATTCTACATTTTTAAGCAGATTGTTTTTTATTAGATATTATGAGCCTGTTTCCTCAACCCCTTTATTTCATTCAGGTTAGATTAAAATTTTCTTTTTTGGCACAAGGATTGAAATATAGAAAATAAAAATCAAGAGCCTGGAAAGGGGGTTAAGCAGAATTTTTAAATATACCAATCAGCAATTGGTTTGCAAATGGGAATATCGGTATAACTGAAAAGACGAAAGGGTTAAAAGTTCCCGGCGGCGGGATTTCGTGAAATCAACAAACCATTTCTGTTTCAGTATACTTTCAAACAAACGAATACAAAACAAAAATTTATTTAAGGAGATGTATTATGAAGAAGTTATTTTTATCATTAATTGTTGCCGGTTTTTTTACACTCACGGCTACTCCGGGGCAAGCACAGGATTCGAATAATACCAATGTTGCAGACAAAAATAATGTCGTTTTCGTTCAATTGAGCGAACAACTAAACCAGCTTACTGTAAACATCAGCCAGGTTGCGGATATTCTGGATGTACATACTAATAATGCGGTCGATCCTAAAAACGCAGAACTGACCCGCAATTTATCAGAGCTTCAGAAAAACCTTGAAAGAGCGGCCTCAAAGCTGAACAAAATACAAGCAGAGCGTAAACTGCATTCCGCTCCGGAAGACAGCGATGATGAAGATCTACTGGACACTGTTTAAAAACAGCGGTACTTAATACGGGGGCTTTGGCCCCCTTTTTTTATTTAGGAACTTCTTTCGTTTTCCATGTCTTTGTACCTCTTTAATCCATCCTGCATTTGACCTGATTATTTAATTGTAGTAACTTTTTGTTCTTTTGTTTACAGACATTTAGAAAAGGACTCTCAAATGAAAATATTATCCAATCGCGGAAACCAGATGCCTTCTTCTCCCATCAGGCGTTTAGTGCCGTTTGCCGACAAAGCTGTTGAGCAGGGCAAACACGTTTATTATCTAAATATCGGTCAGCCGGATATAAAAACCCCGGATTCTTTTATGAATCCCATTAAAAACCTGGATATGCCGGTACTGGCCTACGGCCCATCTGCAGGATTAACCTCTTTGCGTAAAAAGCTGGTTGATTATTACACACGGTTTGATATTGATGTTAACTACGAAGATATTCTTATTACAACCGGCGGTAGCGAAGCTATTATTTTTACGCTGATGGCCATCTGTGATCCCGGAGATGAGATTATTATTCCCGAGCCTTTTTACACCAATTATAACGGCTTCGCTACAGAAGCCGGAGTGAACATTGTTCCCATCACTTCCAGCATTGAAAATGATTTCCAGCTTCCGGCCATCGCATCCATTGCCGAAAAGATTACACCCAAAACCCGCGCCATCATGATTTGCAATCCCAACAATCCTACCGGCTACGTCTATTCCGAAGACGAATTACAGGCCCTGCGGCAATTGGCCCTCGATCACGATTTATACATTTTATCCGACGAAGTGTACCGTGAGTTTTTATATGATGGCAAAACCCATACATCCGTAATGCATATGAAGGGACTGGATGACCGCGCTATTATGCTGGACAGCGTCTCCAAACGTTATTCGGCCTGTGGTGCAAGAATCGG
>JANTFQ010000072.1 GCA_024763405.1 Calditrichaceae bacterium | reverse complement strand
TCGGTTACGTTTATTAAACCGGTGATAAAGAAAATCCGCGAACGTGGAATGCCCACCAAGATTCTGCAAATGGATTTTGTAACCGATCCCCACGGCAAATTAACCTATTCCGATGAAATTAAAATCAATAAATTTCGTTTGATGCACGAGACCTTTAAACCCTGGCAGGAAAAGGTGTTCTTTTACCTGTGCATGGAAAAAGCCGAATTGTGGGAACCCACGCTCGGCTATGTGTACGAAACAAATGAAAAATTTGAACAGGCACTGATAGACAGTTCCTTTGCTAAAATCTGCTAAGAAAAAAAGAATAGGTATACAAAAATCAAAATAAAATGTATATTGGAGCAAACGTCTACACCCGCTGTCATTCCAGTGAGACAAAACACCTTATTTAATAAACTGGGGAGGGATGAAATGAATCCATTAAAAAAAAATGCTTTGCGTTTTATGCTTTATTTTCTCTTCTTCGTGTTTTCTGTTCAACTTGCCTTCTCCCAAAATTTTGCACAAACCAAAAATGAGATTTATCGAAATGCCTATAAAACCGCTCTGGCCGACGGAACTGTTAGCGCGGACGAGCGGGCTATTCTCAACGCATTGCGAATATCTCTGAATCTTTCCAAACAGGATATTGCAAAAATACGTGCGCAATTTCAGATTAATTCAGGATATATTGACCAGTCAGGCAGATGGCTGCTGGTAGCACAAAATATGATTTACGGCGCTTCTGTATACGGCTGGATGATTCCCGACGTACTAGGCGCGAAAGACTCAAAATGGTATATCGGCTCCGAAATGATATCACTGGCCGGGTCTTTTTATTTTACGTACCGTCTAACGAGAAATATGCAACTTTCCCTTGCACGGGCCAATATGCTGCGCCTGGGCTCACTCATCGGCTTGCGCTACGGATTCGGAATTGGCACTATTTTCAATCTGGATAAGGGTAATCGAAAAGCCTGGGAACTGGCGGTAATGGCGACGATTCCCATTGGCGCCTGGATTGGTGAACAATTGAACAAGCACTGGCAGCCTTCACACGGACAAAGCTGGACCTTAAATTTAGGGGCAGGGATCGGCGGTTTTACCCTCATGCAATTACACCGCATTTTCGATGAACCGCCTGCTGAACCGGTAATGCCCGGAAATATTATAAGCTGGGAAGTATGGGAGAATAGTAACACTTATAAAACCTGGGAAAAACAATATGATGAATGGCAACGCTGGAACACCGTTATCGAATTGGCCGGATATCCGGTGGGCGTTTATTTAACCCATCATTTTTGGGGGAATAAAAGCCATTCGGTTGGTGATGCTCTTATGCTAACCCAGGGTGCACTGGCCGGGTCATTTTACGGTCTTGCTCTGGCGCGGATTTTGAACGCGGATTTTGACAATTCGAAATGGCAGCTTTTTCCTGTAACGGGCTTATCCTTAGGTGCAATCTTAATGGACCGCTATATCGACGGATACGACTATTCATTGGGACAAGGTTTTGTTTCTGTTTTAGGAACGGTTTCGGGGATGGCCTTTTTAGCCGGACTTGGCGTTATCACAGATATTCATGATGGGGGGATTATGGCCGCGTTAACAATGGGCGGCGGATTAGCCGGAACCTATCTAACCAATAAAATATTCAATCTAAAAAAAGAAGGCGCTGACACTGCTCCCGGCAAAAAAGTAAGTTTGATGCTTGCACCTTCGCTACAGTTGAGCAAAAAGCAAGATCACGTCATTGCGGGTTTAAATATGGTGGCGGTATTTTAATGTTATATATGGAACAATGGATTCAAATTATCGGTTACAGCGGCTCTTTTTTAATTGCCCTGTCGCTGTCAATGAAGTCGATTGCACGGCTGCGGAAAATCAATTTAATTGGCGCATCCACTTTCGCGCTCTATGGCTTTCTGATGAACGCCTACCCGGTATTATTACTGAATAGTTTTATCGCGCTGGTAGATATATATTATCTGTTTCAGATGCAGCGTAAAAAAGATTATTTTGAACTGCTGCCCATCCGCACCAATCAAAGTCCGTTTTTACTGCGCTTTCTCGAATATTACCGGGAGGATATAAAACGCTTCTTTCCGGAATTCAATTTTGATCCGTCTAAGGATTATCTGATTGCTTTTGTTCTGCGCAATTTAATGCCGGTGAGTCTCTTTATCGCCAAAAAAGAAGAGGGTGAAACCCTGCGTATTTGCCTGGATTATTCCATCCCGGCTTACCGTGACCGCCAGAATGCCCATTATCTGTATCATCGGGGAAAAGATTTTTTCAGAAATCTAAATTATCGCTATTTAATTATCTGCAGTGATATTCCGGCACATCAGAAATATTTAAAAAAAATAGGCTTTAAAAAAGATGGAAGTCAGGGGGAAAACTGGTTTAAGAAGAAACTATGAGTGCGCTTTAAAAAAAGGATATCCGCGAATTTCACAGATTTTAATTAATTGATTTTATTAAAATCACCTACCTGTGATTCTGTTTAACAAGTGAGATTCGCCGTATTTATACTGAAATCAAAAAAAAAGAGGGAAACATTTGTCTCCCTCTTTTGCTTCTTTCTTTTTTACACCAGAGGACCTGCTTGTATGACCTCCGGACCCACATATTCTTCGTACTGTTTAAATTCTTCATTAAAACTAAGGGCTAATTCTTTGGCCTTTTTGTCATACGCGTCCTTATCATCCCAGGTGTTGCGCGGCATTAAAATATCTGCCGGTACATCCGGACAGGAATCGGGCACAGCCAATCCGAAAATAGGATCAACCGTAAAATTAACCTGATCCAGTTTCCCTTCCAAAGCATTGTTTAATAAACTGCGCGTATGTTTAATAGACATCCGTTCGCCGGTTCCAAAAGGGCCGCCCGTCCAGCCCGTATTCACCAGCCAGCAGGTAACGCCGTTTTCTTCGATTTTCTCTCCGAGAAGTTTGGCATACACGCTGGGATGCTGGGGCATAAAAGGCGCGCCAAAGCAGGCGCTGAACGTGGCCTGGGGTTCGGTAATGCCGCGTTCCGTTCCGGCGACCTTAGCGGTGTAACCCAACAGAAACTGGTACATCGCCTGCTCTTTGGTTAGTTTCGATAGTGGCGGCAAAACACCAAAGGCATCGGCTGTTAAAAAGATAATATTTTTAGGCTGCCCCCCCTTGCTTCCTTCAACAATGTTTTCCAGATGTGTGATGGGATAGGAAGCGCGGGTATTTTCGGTAAAGGTCGCATCATCCAAATCCGGGTAACGCTTGTAACTATCGATGGCCACATTTTCCAGAATTGTTCCGAATTTACGAGTGGTCGCATAAATTTCCGGTTCCGCTTCAGGCGACAGGCGAATCACCTTGGCATAGCAGCCACCTTCAAAATTGAAGACGCCCTCCGGACTCCAGCCGTGTTCATCATCGCCGATAAGCGCACGGTTCGGTTCAGCGGAAAGCGTGGTTTTACCGGTTCCGGACAATCCGAAGAATACCGCCGTGTCCCCTTTCTTACCAATATTGGCGCTGCAGTGCATCGGTAAAACATTCTTTTGCGGTAACAGGAAATTCATAATGGTAAAGGCGGATTTTTTAATTTCACCGGCATAACTGGTACCGCCGATTAATACCAGTTTCTGGCGCAGATTCACCAGTATAAAAGCCTCGGAATTGGTCCCGTCTAATTCCGGTACTGCGTGAAATTTAGGTAAATCAATAATGGTAAATTCCGGAATATGATTTTTTAACTCTTCTTTATCTTCGATGGAAACGAACATATTGCGCACAAACAATGAGTGCCAGGCATATTCGGTAATCACACGCAGGGGCATTCGGTATTTTTCATCCGAACCGATGTAGCAATCCTGTACAAAAATATCATTGCCCTGCAGGTAAGCCTGAAGGCGGTGCCAGATATGATTAAACTGATCGGGGGTGAATGGCCGGTTAACCGGTCCCCACCAAACCAGGTCTTCCGATTCCGGCTCACGCACGATAAATTTATCGTTTGGGGAACGGCCGGTAAATGCCCCGGTACGCACCACGACAGGACCAAGATGCGCTAAAAGACCTTCACGGCGGCGCACAACCTGTTCATACAAAGAGGGCGTTGTTAAATTCCAGTAGGCATTATTAAGATTTCGGAATCCGAGATGGTCAAGGCCGTGCTGACCTTCAATTTCGTGGTGTGAGCTCATCGTTACTCCTTTATTTTGGGTTTAATCAGATATAGCGCATAACACCGTTTATATGTTTTTTATTCCAAAAAAATTACTACTCTTATTCATCCCAGGACGGCTTAATAATTTTACCCATAAACAAAATCGTTCCGGTCTCTTTTTCGCGGATGACAAACATAAACGGCCGGTTCAGATGCATATAAAAATCGAGCTCCGGCCCCACAGAGGTTTCGCGGAATTCAACTAAGGTGACCGCCGCGGCTTCGGTTCCTTCTTCGTCCACCTGAACAAAAGTTTTATGAATCACCCGGCTAATAAAAATACCGCCGCTGGCACGAATGCGGCTGAAATCAGCGCTGCCGCTAAAGGCACTGCCCATTCCCATCTGCTCCAGAACCGCATTCATCAATAACCGGTACTCAATTTTTAGCTTAGGAAAACTAACCGTGCCGTTTTTGATTTCAAGATGGTTTAAATACCAGTTCCACTGCTCGTTGTTTATAGATGTAATAAATTGATCCAGAGAAGTGTTCTGCCGCGGCAGGAAAACTGTCATACTGAAATTACCCTGACCGTAGGGTAAGTCCACAACCTGTACCAAACTGTCCTGGTAATAGTTTAAATCCGCCGTGGTTTTCATCATCGGGGTTTTAACCGGGTTCTGCGGGGTGGAATAAAAGTTTTCCTCTTCTGTAAGGTCTTTATCAAATTCGTACTGCCACAACGCCTTAAAATAGATGGCATTGATAATATACAGCACCGCATCCGACGGAATTTGATCCAGGATTTTATCTATCTTGCCGTGGGTTTTTTCATTTACCCAGTTATTGATAATATCCAGGGCGGACGGAGCGCTGAAATCCATAGAATCCACTTCGGCATAAAAATAACGGCGGTTTACATCTACAAATGAGGAAAGGATCTCAAATCCGTTGCGGTACCACATCGCATTGGCAATTTCGAAGCGTACTTTTTTATCGATTCCACTGAGTAGCTGGTGCAGCGATTGGTAAGCGCTGTTGCGTTCGTCTTCGGATAAATCTAAAAGCTCCAGTGTACTTTGAATATCCGTGTAAGTTTGTCCGGCCGCGCCGTTAAGTGCCATACTCAGGGCTGTGGAAACGCTAAACGGAGAAATAAACAGATTAGAGCCCGCTTCTGATGGTAAAGCCGAAACGGCCTTAAATAAATTCAAACTAAAATCCTGGCTCGACTCTACGACTGCCGACTCCTGAACGGACAGCGGCCTTACATAGGTTTGGTCTTTGCTGTCCAGGGGCGACAGGTCTTTGGTGCAGGCAAGCGTTACGAGTCCGGCAAAAAATATGCTAAGATACCGATTGTATCTCATATCCAACTCCTTTGATTTAATTGAAATATACGGTAATATTTGTTTAATTCAACAAGTATGCCAAACGGGAAAATAAAAAAGATGCCGGCGTGGGAAAGGATTTTAGCTTACCAGCAAAAAAAATGAATATCAGAAATCTGAAATCGTTTCAAATTTCTGATATAAAGCGGCATAAATTTATAGTAAATGTGTTTTGTCGTTCTCAAAATAAACAGAATCGTTCACCCCATAAAAAAGGGAAAAAGTATGTTTAAATTAGTTGGCAGTCTGCTTTTTGTATTTGTTTTATCCTGCACGGTAAACACAAAATCCAAATTTCCTGTAACCGAGCTCCGTTATCCTTCCGATCTCAGTGTTGTAAAGCGGGCCGACTGGGGCTGGAAGACATTGCAGGACACATTACCGCAGCAGCAAATTAAATATATCACCATTCACCACGGCGGAGTGGAATTTAAAGAAGGCACGGATGTACGGGCCCACATCCGGCAATTGCAGGACTGGAGCCGCAGCGAGAAACACTGGATTGACATCCCCTACCATTTTATGATTGACCTGCAGGGAAATATTTACGAAGCCCGGCCCCTTAATTATCCCGGTGATACAAACACAACCTATAATCCGCGCGGACACGCTTTAATTGAAGTGATGGGGAATTATGAAGTACAGACTCTAAAACCGGTTCAGTTAGACGCCCTGGTTCATTTGAGCGCTTTTTTAGCCAAAACGTTTGCTGTGGACACTTCGGATATCCGCGGACACAAAGATTACGCCGAGACCCTTTGCCCGGGAAAAGACCTGTACCGCTATTTACAGGATGGGACCATCCGCAAACGGGTGGCAAAATTGTTAGAAAAATAAAACCGCACGGAGTTATTGTATTTTTAAGCAGGCCGCAATATCAACATTCCATTTATCCGGCGGTTCAGTACCGGATATTTGGTGCAGAGCGCCGCTGTCTTTTGACAAATCCAGCCGGGTGTGCGGAATAGCCCGGTTCTTATTTAAATCGTAAACCAGTTGAACAATGGGCTGTAGCAAATTATCCCTGGCCGACTCCACTACTACCGCTAAAAAGCCACTCGTTAAACGTACCAGACTGCCCACCGGATATATGCCAATGGACTGGATAAATTTCTGCAATAATTCGAGATCAAATTTTTCAGGAGACGACTCAAACAGGTATTTCAGAACCTCGGTCGGCGAAGATGCTTTTTGGTGCGGGCGATCGGATGTTAACGCATCATAGACATCTAAAATCGAAACCATGCGTCCGCCCAAACTAATATCGTGTCCTTTCAATCCATTTGGATAACCCGAACCATCCATTCGTTCATGATGGTCATAAACAACTTCGAGCATCTCCGGATGCACATTATCCAATTTGCTTAATATTTCTTTTCCATACTGCGGATGCATTTTTACCAGTTTCGTTTCCTCTTCCGTATAGGACGCTGGTTTTAAAATTATTTCGTCGGGAATCCGGGTTTTCCCTAAATCGTGAAATAAAGCGCCCGTGGAATAAATACGTATCTTCTCTGCATCCATACCCTGGAATTTACAAAAGGAGGCCATCATAACCGAAACATTGATGGAATGATTAAATAAATATTCATCTTTATTCTGAATGGAAATGAGCGATAAAAATGCGTCACGGTTTCGGGCAATGGACCCCACCATTTCATCGACAATTTCCGAGGCGATGTCGATATCGAAGGTTGCACCCGTTTTAACACTCGCTGTTAATTCCTCAACAAACAGATGCGCTTTGTTCTTAATCTCTTTTGCCTTTTCCAGTTCCTTTTCATAGGGTACCCAGGGCGAGCGTTCCACCGCCAGTTTTTCTCTCAGTCCTTCATTTCCACTGAAAGCTTCCTGCCAGTCCGTCAGCGTTAGCGGTGGTTTTTTTATATCGCGGCCACGACTGGTGTCGATATACACTTCGGTAATATCGTAACGTCGGATGCGCTCAATCATCCATTCATCTTTAATCAACTGCTTTCCAAAGATGAATGGGCGCTTTAACCAGGAACGGCCGAAATCACAGACAAATGTCCCCGGTACCAAATCTTCAACACTTACTTTTTTTCTCATTTATTTATTAGCTTTCCGGTTACCGCAACCATTCATTTTCCACATCAACTCTAATCTTCATTTTCTTCAGGTTCGCCCTTTAGATAAGGTACAATATCAATCCCCCATTTCGCAGCAAACTCAGGACCGGTAATTTGATGCAAACTTCCACCCGGTATGGATAGATCTAATTTTCTGGGTTGAATGGTCCGCTTTCTTTTTGTGTCATAAACCAAGAGTACAACCGGTTTGGTTATGTCTTCTTTTGCTGATTCAACCACAATTGCCAAAAACCCACTCTGCAGACGCACCAGGCTTCCAACCGGATAAATACCAATTGATTGTATGAACTGCTGTAATAGATCCGGATCAAAATCCGAAGCAGATAATTTATACATATATCTTAGTACTTCTTTTGGTGGATCGCCGTCCCGGTAGGGGCGATCCGAGGTCAGGGCATCATAGACATCCGCTATGGAAACCAAACGTCCGCCTAAGCTGATTTGCTCTCCATTCAGCCCACGGGGATATCCGGAGCCGTCCGTCCGTTCGTGATGCTCGTAAACCGCATCTATTATTTGCTGATCGGTAACCTGCTGAGACATTAAAATCTCTTTCCCGAAGGTTGGGTGCTGGTTCATTAATTGAACCTCTTCCTTTGTAAAGCCCCCCGGTTTTGTAATAATTTCAATTGGAATTTTCGTCTTTCCCAAATCATGAAACAGGGCGCCAAGAGAATATTTTTTTATCTCCGCATCATTCATTCCCAAAAATCTGCAAAAAGAAGCGGTAATAATGGCCACATTTATGGAATGGTTAAATGTATATTCATCTTTATTCTGAAGCGATATTAATGACAGCATGGCGTTTTTGTTGTGGCTTAATGAAGCGATCATTTCATCCACTATTTCTTCTGCCTCACCGGGATCAAAACCCCGGCCCATTTTAATATCCTCCATAAGTGTTTTAATAAAATGCTGTGCTTTTTCACGTATCTGAAGCGCTTTTTTTATTTCTTTTTCAAAAGGCACCCAATTATTCCGTTTTAACAACAGTTTATCACGGGCTTTTTTATTTTCAAAAGCTTCAGACCATTCATCCAGTGGAATCGGCTCGGAAACTATATCGAGGCCGCGATTGGTATCGATATAAATCTCATCAATATTATATTCAAAAATGCGGTCTATATGCCACTGTGTTGCCAACAGTTTGGAATTCGTTATAAACGGATGGTCGAGCCATTTTTTACCAAAATCGTGGATATACATTCCCGGACGAAGCTGTTCTGTTTTTATCTTTTTAATCACGTTCCGTAGTCACTTTCTTGTTCATCCTGCCAATTGAATATACCCTTTGTTTTATTTCTCGGATATATTTTGCGAAAGTTAACATTTCATCTTACTTTTTAGTACTCCGATATAAAACCGAGGTCCTTATGCGTAAATTTATGTTTTTAATTTCAGTACTGCTTT
>JANTFQ010000071.1 GCA_024763405.1 Calditrichaceae bacterium | reverse complement strand
CATATTGAATTTCAGATTCTTTCGGATTCAAAAGGTAAAACCATCCATCTTGGAGAACGCGAATGTTCCATACAGCGTCGTCACCAGAAAGTTGTGGAAGAGTCGCCTTCGTCTTTGCTGGATGATGCGCTGCGTGCAGAAATGGGACAGGCAGCGGTTAGGGCTGCGGAAGCCTGCAAGTACAAAGGAGCCGGGACGATTGAGTTCCTGGTGGATAAACACCGCAAGTTTTATTTTTTGGAAATGAATACGCGCCTTCAGGTGGAACATCCGGTTACGGAATTGGTTACCGGATTGGATTTGGTTGAAGAACAGATTAAAATTGCTGCCGGTCAGGAAATGACGCGCCAGGAGAATATTACGAATTTTTGGGGACATGCCGTTGAATGTCGTCTTTATGCCGAAAATCCAGGGAATAATTTTTCGCCGTCACCGGGAAATATCGCCTTTTTAAAAGCTGCGGACGGTCCGGGAATCCGTGAAGACAGCGGGGTTACGCAGGGAAGTGAAATTTCGCTCTATTACGATCCGATGATTTCCAAGTTGATTGCCTGGGGCAGCAACCGTAAACAGGCCATCCGGCGTATGGTTCGCGCTTTACAGGAATACGAAATTTCCGGCATTCATACCACAATTCCGTTTCTGATTAAGGTCATGGAGCATAAGGCTTTTCAGCAGGGGCATTTCACTACTCAATTTATCGAAGAATACAGCGAGGAATTGTTCGCCATTGATGATGATACAGCCGAAACAGCAGCGTTTATTTCTGTAATCGATCATATTGAGGAGAAAAACCGTATTTCGATAAAAGCGCCCGAAAATGGTTCCGATTCAACTTATAAATGGAAAACGATGCATCGTAAAAATGCCCTGAGGTGATCATGAAAATATTTGCAAATTTTAACGAACACGAATTCGAATATGAATCCGTTTATAAAGACGCCCTGCATCATTTGCTTTACGGAGGCGAAGAATGTAATTACGATGCCGTTGCCCTTGGAGATGGCCGCTATTCTTTGATTAAAAACGGAAAATCCTGTTTAATTCATCTGCAACGGCACAACGATACTTTCCGGGTGCATATAAACGGCGAATATTTTGAATTACAAGTTGAGGATGAACGCACTCGCAAGGTAAAAGAGCTGGTTCAGAATGCCCAGGGTGGTCCGGGTGAATTGGTGGTCAAGGCGCCTATTCCCGGCGTTGTGATTAAGATAAATGTGCAGGAAGGTGATGCGATTGCCAAAGGCGATCCGCTGCTCATCCTGGAAGCCATGAAAATGGAAAATATCATTAAAGCAGATTGCGATTGCAAGGTAGAAAAAATATTGGCCGCTGAGAGTGAAGCGGTACAGCAGGATCAGGAACTTATCCAATTAATTAGTGTCTGTCCATAAAGTCAGAAATTAATGAGAATTTTATTATTCTTTCTATCGTCATAAATACCTCATCCCCTGACCCCTTCTCCTACGAGGAGAAGGGGAACTTTCTTTTCTCCCTCTCCTTTCAGGAGAGGGCCGGGGTGAGGTTTTAGACTGCTTTAAAGACAGGCTCTAATTAGTGAATAATGCTTGCCCTGAGCGAAGTCGAAGGGAAAAATGAAAAGTGATTTTAAGTAAGTGCAGCTAAATAATTCGTACTTAATTGAATCAGAATAAAGAAAAATATAGGTAATGAAAGCAACTGTACAAATTGCCGGAATCCTGCTGGCCGGTGGAAATTCGCAACGAATGGGGCATCCCAAGGCTCTTCTTACCTATAATGGTTTTTCTTTTATCGATACGATTTTAAATAATTTACAAAGTGCGGGTTGTCAGCCCATTATCAGTGTTCTCGGTGAGGCAGGCGACACCATTTGCGAAAGTACATCCGTTAATAATTATGAATGCTGGTATAATCCAAAACCGCAGGATGGCATGCTGTCTTCCCTAAAAATCGCCATCGAAAAATTGCCGGCCGAGTGTGACGGTTTTGTTTTAACACTGGTGGACCATCCGGCCGTGCAATTAAATACTTATATCGAAATAATGAAATTGGCGGCAGAAAATCCGGATCGCATTATAATTCCTCAATTTTTTGGAAAAAATGGCCATCCCGTTTTTTTCGGCCGTAGGTATTTTAAACAATTACTTGATACCCCCAAAGATCAGGGCGCCCGGATCGTGGTGCATCAACATCAGGATAACATTCATTTCCTTGCGGTAGAAGATTCCGGTATTCTGAAGGATATTGATACGCCCGAAGAATATCAGGCGCTTCAACATTAATCCCGGTTTTAAACTATGCCAAACAGCGGCCTAATTTACGATATAAAGAAATATGCCATCCATGATGGGCCCGGAATCCGTACAACTATCTTTTTAAAAGGCTGTCCGCTGGATTGCTGGTGGTGTCATAATCCGGAGAGCCGCAGCCGGGAACCGCAGTCCCGAAAAAACCTAAGGCCGCAAAAATCAATTGCCATGTTTGCAAATATACCGCAGCTTGTGGGGGTTCGGGTTTCGACTGCTGCGGTGATGGAAGAAATTCGCAAAGACGTGTTGTTCTACGACCAGTCCGGAGGCGGCGTGACCTTCTCCGGTGGCGAACCGTTACTACAGGCCGATTTTCTGAAGTCAATGTTAAAAATATGTCGCCATGAAAATATTCATACGGCAGTGGATACTTCCGGTTATGTGGATTTTAGTGCGTTTGAGAAGGTTCTGGGATTTACAGATGTCTTTCTGTATGATATCAAACTGATGGATGATGCTTTACACCGGAAATTTACCGGTGTTTCCAATCGTTTAATTTTAGAAAATTTAATAAAACTTCAGGAAAAAAATGTGACTCTGCGGGTGCGGATTCCCCTGATTCCTGCCATCACGGATACGGAATTGAACCTGAAAGCGATTATCTCATTTTTGAAGAATGAGACGCAATACAAAGAAATTGACTTGCTGCCTTTTAATCAAATGGGCGAAAGTAAATATGAGCGCCTTGATATGGAGTATCGGACGGGTCCGTTAAAAATGCAAAGCACAGAGGAAATTGAGGAAATGAAAGCACTTTTCCAGAAAGAAGGATTCCGGGTTAGCCCTTAGAATAAAATTTTTTAGGGCATATCGTTGCAAAATTTGTGGGGAGTATCAATGAATCAGCGTATTCAAAAACTGCGGCAACAATCTTTAGATGCCGTCGAAACTATTACCGCGGAGCGGGCGCGGTTGTTAACCGATTTCTACCGTTCCGGAGAAGCGGATCGGGTTTCCGTGCCTGTGGCCCGAGCCCTGGCATTTCGGTACTTACTGGAGCATAAAGAACTTTGCGTTAATGATGGAGAGCTAATCGTTGGTGAGCGCGGCCCGCAACCGAAAGCAGTGCCCACCTATCCGGAAATTTGCACTCATTCCGAAGGTGATTTATCCATTCTGCACGAG
Organism: Calditrichaceae bacterium; assembly: GCA_024763405.1. Classification (GTDB taxonomy): domain Bacteria; phylum Calditrichota; class Calditrichia; order Calditrichales; family Calditrichaceae; genus JANTFQ01. Next base: position 5,641 of record JANTFQ010000071.1, on the reverse strand, counting down.
CGGAAAAAAGTATCGTTTAAATCAACTCCGAAAACCAGAGAACTTTTACTGAACGAGGTTTTACCTTTCTGGGAGGGGCGTTCCATCCGCGATCGTATCTTCAGGGAGGTTGATCAGGAGTGGAAAGAGGCTTATACCGCCGGTGTATTTACGGAATTTATGGAACAGCGTGCCCCCGGGCATACGGTGCTGGACAATAAAATTTATCATAAAGGAATGCTGGATTTTAAAACCGATATTGCCGCCAGTATTGCCCGCCTCGATTTCTTTGGTGATAAAGAGGCTGTTGAAAAACGGGAAGAGCTTAAGGCCATGGAGATTGCCGCAGATGCCATATTAGTATTTGCGGAGCGCTATAGTCAAAAACTTTCCGGATTGGCTAAAACGGAAACCAATCTGCAGCGCCGTAACGAACTGGAAAAAATGGCTGAAATCTGCCGGCACGTGCCGGCTCACGCGCCGCGCACATTTTGGGAAGCCCTGCAATACTACTGGTTTGTGCATCTTGGTGTGATAACAGAATTAAACACCTGGGACTCCTTTAATCCGGGGCGGCTGGATCAGCACCTGCTTCCGTTTTACCGGCAGGGACTGGCAGACGGCAGCTTAAGCGAAGAGAAAGCAAAAGAATTGCTGATGTCCTTCTGGGTTAAGTTTAATAATCAGCCGGCGCCGCCCAAGGTGGGTGTGACCGCCCAGGAAAGCAATACTTATACGGACTTCTGTTTAATCAATGTGGGCGGTGTAACCGCAACGGGGGAAGATGCCAGCAATGAATTATCTTACCTTATCTTAGATGTCATCGAAGAGATGCGCCTACTTCAGCCGAGTTCCATGGTTCAAATCAGTAAAAAAAATCCTGACCGGCTGCTAAAACGCGCTTTAAAAATAATTAAAACCGGATACGGTCAGCCTTCGCTTTTTAATACAGACGCCATCGTTCAGGAAATGACCCGGCAGGGGAAAGATATTATCGATGCCCGTCTCGGTGGGGCCAGCGGCTGTGTGGAAGCCGGCGTGTTTGGCAAAGAAAGCTATATTTTAACCGGCTATTTTAATCTTGTAAAAGTACTTGAAATTACCTTGCATAACGGTTTTGACCCACGTACTGAAAAACAGATTGGGCTGCGAACAGGAGATGTTAAAGACTTTTCCTCCTTCGGGCAACTGTTCGAAGCCTTTCGTAAACAGCTGCATTATTTTATCGATATTAAAATAAAAGGCAGTTTAATTATTGAAAAATTATATGCCCAATATCTGCCTGCCCCATTTTTATCTATTTTAATTGACGACTGCATTGCCAATGGCAAAGATTATAATGCCGGAGGCGCACGCTATAATTCATCCTATATTCAAGGGGTGGGGATGGGTACCATCACCGACACGCTGTCCGCCATTCGCCGGCATGTATTCGAACGTAAATCATTTTCGTTTAACGAATTACTGCGGGCGCTGCAAAATGATTTTAAGGGCAGCGAAGCCATCCGGGAAAAACTATTGAATGAGTCGCCTAAATATGGGAATGATGACGATCAGGCGGATTCAATTTTGAAATTGGTATTTGAAGAATATTTTGCGGCTATTGATGGCCGGCCCAATAATAAAGGCGGATTTTTTAGGGTTAATCTTCTACCCACGACTGTCCATGTTTATTTTGGCAGTGTGATCGGCGCAACCGCAGACGGGCGTAAAGCGGGAATGCCGCTCTCCGAAGGGATTTCACCGGTACAGGGTGCCGATACCAACGGCCCGACCGCGGTGATAAAATCGGCCGCTAAAATTGATCATCTGCGGACGGGAGGTACGCTGCTCAACCAAAAGTTTACACCCCAGGTTCTGGAGAGTGAAGAGGGCATCGATAAAGCCGCCAGCCTGATTCGTTCTTATTTCCGGATGGACGGGCACCATATCCAGTTTAATGTGGTAACAGCAGATACCCTGCGTCAAGCCCAGCGCCATCCGGAAGAGTATAAGGATCTGATTGTACGGGTAGCCGGTTATAGTGACTATTTTGTGGATCTGACCGATGAACTTCAGGAAGAAATTATCAGGCGCTCTGAACAAACGATGGAATAAAGAGTCGAAACCGAAATTTTCTATCTCTAAGGCAAGCAGGGGATCTTCCGAAAATTTCCGGGAGGGTTCTTCATTGTTCTGAAGGAAGCCTCAATGAACGAGGTACCAGACCGAATTTTGAATAATAGTAATGAAATTAAAAAAACTGTTGACAAAGAAAAAACAGATACTGTATATTTGTGAGTAAATACTTACTTAAGGAAGAAGATGAAAGAATTATCTCCTCGTCAGCTGGAAATTGTAGACCAGGCCATTGAACTGATTGCCGAAAAAAGCATTCAGGGGCTGACGATTAAAAATTTATCCAGGAAGCTTGGGCTTTCCGAAGGCGCCATTTACCGACATTTTAACAGTAAGTTTGAAATTCTTCTAACAATTTTATCTAATTTTTTAAAAGAGGCGGACAGAAGTTTAGAAAATGCCTGCCAAAGTGAGGAACCGGCTTTAGAACAGATTGAGTCCATCTTTATGTATAATTTTAAACGCTTTAGTGAAAAGCCGGCCATTGCTTCGGTTATTTTTTCCGAAAGTATTTTTCAAAATGATAACCGCCTCTCAAATGAAGTTTTAAATTTATTAAACAAGCACGAGAGTACGCTGAAATGTATTATTGAAAATGGACAAAAGCGCGGAGAAATCAGGGCTGACGTACCGTACGATAAACTGATTTCGATGATTATCGGTTCCATCCGTTATATGGTTACAAAATGGCGTTTAACCAATTTTGAATTTAATTTGAATGAAGAGGGTCGTGTTTTATTGGATAGTATTAAAATGTTGATTAAAAAATAAAAGAATAAAATGTTTGGGGTTTGTTTTAATAACATAAGGAAGGTAAAATGACAAAAATAAATCGGTTTCAGTATTTGTTCCGATCTACAAAAGGATTGACCCTTGTGGCTATTTCGTTGATTGCTCTGGTTACAGCCATCTGGGGAACCTTATCCGGTCCTATGGTCGAGTGGGGCGTTCGTGACCTGACGGTTAAGTATCTTGGAATGACGATGCATCACTGGCAGCGTGAAGGCCGTATTATAATGCTCTATCATACCATTGCCATGGCGGTTCTGGCTATCGAAGTCTATTTTATTACCTCCATTGTACCTATGAAAAAACACCAGCAGGCAAATATTAACGCCCTTGTTACAGTCGGCTATTTAACGGCGATGATTTTTGGCTTATGGTTTGCCTATTTTGGTCACGCCTATATCTTTCATGGCTTATTTTTAGTAGGGCAATCCTTAATCTTTTTCGCCGGAGTTTCGCTGGCAATTGCTTTATGGCCCTGGAATAAAGAGTATTACCTGGCGGCAGATAGTGATTATGCCCATACCAAATCGGGTTTGGATCTGGAACGTGTCGCTTTCTTTACAATGGCTGTAATGACGCTGCTTTCCGCTACCTGGGGTGCCGTAACCGGTTCCTACTGGAGTAATGGTCATGAAACGTTTTTAGCTGAAAACCTGATCCGTAATCCCCATAAAACGGCATTGCAACATGCGATTATCGGTCATCTGCATATTATGCTTTCCCTTGTTGCCGTTGCGATTACATTAGTTGTCGGCCGCTGGCTGGATTTTAAAGGGGCTCTGCATAAATGGGCAATGTATCTGATGATTCCAGGTTCTATTATTCTTACATTGGGAGCCTTATCAATTGTCTGGTTACCCTGGGCACATACGACTATCTATTTTGGTTCTGTGGGTGTGATGTTAGCCGCCCTTCTGTATGTCATTTATTCCTGGAGAAAACTCATCCACGATCGTACAGAAGAATTGGGACTCAAAAATCCAACATTTTTGCAAAGCTTTAAAGCTCTGTTTCATGATCCCATTAAGTTTGGTCCCGGCTGGCAGATGGTATTTATGAATTTTACCGTTAGCGGTGTGGGTATCTTTATGGCCATCAAACTGGAAAAAATATTCCGGGTATGGCCGGCGCGCGAAGAACGCATTACGTTAACCGGTCATTGGCATATTCTCGCGGCACTCATTGCTACAATTATCTTAATGTATTATGTGGATCTGTCTGGCATAAAAGGCAAAACACGACAATGGTTTGGCTGGCTTTTAATTATTGGTTCGGATATTGCGTTTGCTTCGGCCACTGTTTTTTCTATGAAACGTCTTTTTGTTACGGAATACGCTGAGCATGCGGTTGTCAATTGGACGATGCTGCTCATTGATTTTGGGCTTGGCGCAATTTTGGTAATGCTGGCACTGTTTTTAGGCTGGCGGTTATTTGACCTGTTTAAACAGGATGGTTTATGGAAAAAAGAAGCGGCCAATCCGGAACTGGATATGAACCGCATAATTCCGGAAACACCCGCCAAAGATCTAAATATTGAAGGGGAGGTGAAATAATGAGAACGCTATTTTATCTTGTGTCATCTCTTGTCTTAATGATCAGCTTTGCCTGCAGCGTGCCCAAAAACACTCAGGTAGAACCGGTTAAATTTATTGATACCGGTGTTGATTCCGATGCATGGGCAAAAGTTCCTGCAGGTGAATTTTTAAAGGGCCAACATCGCCATGTAACCATGATTGATAAAGACTATGAAATTATGATTACCGATGTGACCAATGCGCAATATGCTCGTTTTTTAACCGAAGCCTTGGCAAAGGGCAGTATAAAAATTAATGACAATAAAGTGTTTGGATTTTACAAAGGCGATCCCTTTGATCACTATAAACACGAATTCGAAGTTCCTGCCGGTGATAAAGTGTATATGAATTTTTCTGAACCCGGAATGCGTATTCAATTCGATGGAAAAACCTTTTCGGTTGTAAGCGGATTTGAAAATCATCCGGTGACATTTGTTACCTGGTTTGGCGCCAATGCGTATGCGAAATTTTATGGCTGGCGTTTACCCACGGAAAACGAATGGGAAAAAGCGGCCCGTGGAACGGACTCGCGCACCTATCCCTGGGGTGAGACAATTTCTGCAAACTCGGCAAATTATCTGAGCAGTCATACGTTGTTTGAAAAAATGTTGGGTGAAAATACAACAACTACACCCGTTGGTTTTTATAATGGCAAAACGCATGACGGGTATAAAACCCTGGATGACAGGAGCCCTTACGGTTTATACGATATGGCCGGCAATGTATGGCAGTGGTGTGAGGATGATTATCCGGATATGCATTACCGTTTTATGCGCGGCGGCAGCCGGACAAATTATGAATATAATTTATTTGTTTGGGCACGTAATAGCGCAGGGCCGGATTTCTACAGTATGTACATTGGATTTCGTTGTGCGCGTGATGTTCAGGAACCAGCAAAGAAAGAGAACCCTGATGAAGAAGCTGCAAAATAAATTTAAACTCTATTGGCCGCTGATTAAAAGCATGCAAACAGGGCTTTTATTAGTCACAGGTATTACCGGGTATGTGAGCACACGCTGCCCGGTAATGAACTGGCAATCTTTCTTAGGTTTGGTTGGCAGCTTATTCCTGGCCGTTAGTGGAAGTACCATTTTAAATATGGTGTACGATCGCGATATCGATGCAAAAATGAAGCGCACGGCACATCGTCCTTTGCCATCGGGTGAATTGAATCCGCGGGA
>JANTFQ010000070.1 GCA_024763405.1 Calditrichaceae bacterium | reverse complement strand
ATCGCGGTGGAAAACAATAATTATATCCGGGAAAGTTCGCAGCTGGTAAAAGAATTAACCGAGGCTAAAACAAAAGAAAAATATGTTAAGGTTCTGGAAGAGACCAATGCCCAGCTGGACCAGAAAAATAAGGAACTCAACCGCCTGTTTCTTGAGCTTCAGCAGAAAGAAGGACAGTTGATCCATTCGGAGAAGATGGCTTCGCTGGGGCAGTTGGTGGCCGGTATTTCACACGAATTGAACAATCCGATCAGTTTTATCTACGCCAATACCCTTGCCCTGGAAAATTACCTGAAAGAACTGGAAGCTTTGTGGGGCTCACTGTCGTTAGAGAAAGCGGAATTACAGCAGCGCTTTGCGTCTATTGCCGGTGATTTGCAGGAAATCATCCGCGACAATTTGAATGGAAGTAAAAGCGTAAAAGAGCTGGTGCTTAATTTAAAGAATTTTTCCCGGCTGGATCAGGCGGAGTGGAAAGAATCACGCCTGTCTGAGGGAGTTGAAAGCAGCCTTAAAATTTTAAAACCGCAGCTTAGCAAGGACATCGAAATTATTAAGGATTATCAGGCGGATCCGCCCATCTTCTGTAATCCGGGGCAGCTTAACCAGGTGATTTTAAACCTGCTTTCCAATGCGCTGCAGGCGCTAAGCGGAAAAGGGAAAATTTCCATTTCGCTGCAAACGGAGGCCGGCCGGCTTATCCTTTCCATCGCTGATACGGGTTATGGAATTCCCGAAGAAATTCAGCAGAAAATCTTTGACCCGTTCTTTACCACCAAGGATGTGAACAAGGGCACCGGTCTGGGGCTGAGTATTTCGTACACTATCATTAAAAGTCATAACGGAAAATTAGCCGTAAAAAGCAAGCCGGGAGAGGGCAGTGTGTTTACGGTTTCCTTGCCTCTTGGGAAAACCCTGAAAGAAAGTTAAAACAGAGATAATTGCGACGGAACAGATAAAATGAAAAAACAAACCGTATTAATTGTAGATGACCAGCGGGAAATTTTAAACAGCCTGCAGCGTCTGTTTAAAGCCGATTACGAAGTGCTTACGGCTGCTTCCGGAGCCGAGGCGCTGGCGCTTTTAAAAGACCACAATCCGGCTGTGATTTTATCCGACCAGCGTATGCCGGAAATGGACGGGGTCACCTTTCTGAAAGAGAGTATCCGTTCACATCCCGACGCCGTGCGTCTGATGATTACCGGTTACGCCGATATCGAGGCAACCATCGGGGCAGTAAATGAAGCGAATATTTACCAGTATATTTCCAAGCCATTTGAACCGCAGGAACTGCAAAAAACCATCGCCAATGCCGTAGAGCGTTTTCAGCTCGTACAGCAGAACCGCGCTTTGCAGGAAGACTTAAAACGGGCCAACAAGGTGTTAACCGTCGAAAAGGAAGTATTGCAAAAGCAGGTGGAGCAGCAGCTTGATTTGGGCAATCTGATCGGCAGCAGTCCGCCTATGCTGCATATTTTTAAACTCATAAAAAAGGTTATGAATACGCCCACAACGGTTCTGCTGCAGGGCGATACCGGGACAGGCAAAGAAATGCTGGCCCGCATTATTCATTTTAACAGTAAGAAAAAAGACCGGATGTTTGCCGCTCAAAATTGCGGCGCCATCCCGGACACCCTGCTGCAGAGCGAATTGTTTGGCCACGTCAAAGGCTCGTTTACCGGAGCGGTAGCCGATAAAAAAGGCTTGTTCGAAACAGCAGACGGTGGAACGGTTTTCCTCGATGAAATCGGCGATACCTCTCCCGCTTTACAGCTGAATCTCTTGCGGGTGCTGCAGGAAGGCGAAATAAAACCGGTTGGTTCAACAGTTGTAAAAAAAGTGGACGTGCGGGTGATTGCGGCGACGAATAAAAACTTACAGGAAGAGGTAAAAGCGGGACGCTTTAGGGAAGATTTATTTTACCGCCTGAGTGTATTTCCCATTCATCTTCCTCCACTGCACGAACGCCGCCAGGATATCCCGGAGCTTATCCGCTATTTTATTCAAAAATATGCGGATCGTATCGGGAAAAATATTACCGGAATCAACAGGTTGGCCGAAGAAAAACTAATTCGGGCGGAATATCCCGGCAATATCCGCGAGTTAGAAAATGAGATTGAACGTCTGGTCACACTTGCGGATGAAAACAGCGAAATCGATGAAACCTATCTTTCTCCGCGTTTTCTGGAATCACCCGTGCCGGGAGATACCTTCTTCGGAGCGGATCTCAACTTTAAAAATGCCTGTGCCCGCCTGGAAAAAACGATGATTACCCGGGCACTGCAGAATACTTCGGGAAATATTCTGAAGGCAGCGGAAGAACTGGGTCTCAGCAGAGCCGGCCTGCATAAAATGCTGAAGCGCCACGCAATAATTCCGGCAGAATATAAAACGCAGAATTTGAAATGAACACAGGTAACGGGAAATTGTCTGCTTTATTCCACGTTAAGCTGTGACCTGAAATATGAGCGGGAAGTGATTATAAGTAGTGTCTGTCTATAAAGTAGTCGAAATTTGACTCCCCGAAGTATCGGGGCGGACCAGACTCTCCTGAAAGGAGAGGGCGAAAAGGAAGTTTCTCTACTCCTTGCGGGGGTGTTGTCCCGATACTCGGGATCATTCCCAGCTTGCCCCTTTTGGGGAATGCTTTTATCAGCCAGGCGTCTGACTGGTCGGGAATCTATGCAATTTTTGACTGGATTCCCGCCAGAAACCTGCGGGAATGACAGATTTTTTCTGTTTCATCCTAATACTGCAACAGCCTGTGTAGGAGAAGGAATTACCACGAAGTGGCCGCCTTGTGAGGAGATGGGGTATTTATAACGACAGAAAGAAGAATATTAGTATTTATATCAGAGGATAAAAATGTTTAAATGCGATATCCCGGGATTTGGCCCGTTGCGCATCCAAAACCTGGTGCTGGATTATAACGGAACGCTGGCTATTGACGGCCAGCCCATTAGGTATGTAAAAGAGATCCTGCAAAAATTATCAACTTTGATGGAGATTCATATTCTTACGGCAGATACATTCGGAACCGTAAAACAGAATTTTGAGCAGCCGTCTTTTTTTGTGGAAATTTTACAGGAAGAAAATCAGGCGAAACAGAAAGAGGCCTATGTCCAAAAACTAGGCGCCGCCGAAACCATTGCCGTGGGCAACGGACGCAACGATCGTCTTATGTTAAAAAAGGCCAGGCTGGGAATCGTGGTGATTCAGCAGGAAGGCGCTGCGGGCATCGCCTTGAAAAACGCGGATATCGTCGTTCCGGATATCGTTTCAGCCTTAAAATTATTTTTTGAACCAAAACGATTAATTGCCAGTTTAAGGGATTAGGTGTAAACAAAAGAACCAAAAAAAATTTTTATGTAAACAAAAAAGACATAAATTGCGATTCGACAGAAAAAACAGCCCGCAAGGACGCGCTTTAAGTTTGGTACACCGTTTGCTTTATAGAAAACAGAATTACCAGGAGTAGTAAGATGAAAAAATATATGTATACCCGTTTAATCTTCAGTTCTTTATTCATTGCCTTTTTTGTAACTTCCTGTTATACCCAGCTGGCGGTTGTAAAACCGCATCGGGTTTATGTCTACGAACGTCCGGCAGAACAGGAAGTACAGGAAGTACAGGAAGAACCGGCCGATACGGTTTATTATGAAGACGAAGGAGAACCTGCTGAGGATGTCTATGTTGACGTGGATAATTATTATGGTTATCCTCCGCCCGCAACCTGGCGGTCACATTATTACGATCCGTATTATTGGGACAGTTTTTATTGGGATGATTTTTACTATTCTTCCTGGAATTATCCTTATAATTATTATCGCTATGATTATTTCTGGCATCGTCCGGCGCTTGTTGTGTATTTCCCCTGGTACAATGATTATTATTATGATTATGGCTATGGATATTACAACAGAAGCTATAGGGCTCCTTACAAACCCCGTCATTTTGCAAGAGGCGGTAGTCTGTTAAATCCACGCGGCAGCAGACACATTGCCTCCGGCGGACGTTCTGCCAGTAAGGTTTCCTCCGGGCGCGGAACATCAGGACGTACGGTTACAGATCGAACCCCCATCCGGCGGGCTGATGATATTAGAGTCGTCAGAGGCGGCTCGGCGGGTTCCTCCTCCGGTACAAGCATTAGTAAAACAGGCGCCAGAAGAAGCGGAAAGAGAATCGTACCAAGCTCGAACAAACGGACGGGCAGCCGTAAAGTGTACCGAACCAGCCGTACCGTAAAGAAACGGAATAGCGGGAAAGTAAAAACCCGTTCCAGCCGGGTACGAACAATACGGAAAGGAAGTGTTTCTAAAAGTCGTTCTTCTGAAAAAACAACAAAAAGTTCAAAGAGCAGCCGTTCGGATAATACCGGCAGTTCCTATTCCGGAAGAAGCAGTAGCTCACAAAGCTCTTCTTCGGTAAGCAGAAGTTCCGGCTCAAGGAGTTCTTCTTCGAATAGCCGTTCCAGCAGCTCGCGTAGTCATTCATCCGGAAGATCAAAGAGAAGATAAAATTGAGGCGCCCATTTGTTCTGCTGAAGCGAAACTGAATATGAAAATGTTGAAAAGGATTTTAAAATGAAGGTTATAAAAATAAGTGTCATTCTTTTGTTTCTAACGGCTTTATCGTTTGCTCAGTCCGCAGAAGAAGCCGTGGATCTGTTGGAAAATCAAACGGGGGTCGGCATCCGGGCGGCGGGTCTGGGAAATGCCTACACGGGAGTTGCGGATGATTATTCGGCTATCTACTGGAATCCCGCCGGACTGGCACAAATAAAGATGAATGAGGTTTCCATCGCCCTCTCAAATTTAAATTATAAAAGTACGGCAGACTATCTGGGAACGTCCAATTCGGAAAGCAGAACCTTTACGAAACTCCATAATTTTGGGCTGGTTTATCCGTTTCAGGTAGAGCGCGGCAGCCTGGTAATGGCGCTTGGTTATCAGCGGATTAAAAGCCTGGATAGCTATCTCGGCTTTTCCGGTTATCTGCCCGGAACGCAAGGTGACAGCCTGGCCTTTGATGTTATTAACGATAACGCCTATGATTATGGTCTGCTTGAATTTGACCGCGATATACAGCAGCAAAAATCCGTTTCTTCGGAAGGAAGTTTAAATCAATGGTCTTTCGGAATGGCTATCGACTTGTCGCCTAATTTTTCAGGGGGTTTTACGCTGAGTATGATAAGCGGCGGAAGCGATTATCTTTCCCGTTACCAGCAGGATGACAGCAACGATATGAATAATTATTCAATCGAAGATGAAAACGGTAATGCGATTGAACTTTTTGATTTTAAATATTATGATGTAACCCAAAAAATAAAAAGTGATTACAGCGGTTTTGAAGCCAAATTGGGCGGCTTGTTCCGTCTGGGTGAACATATCCGCTTAGGCACTTCCATTACTCTGCCCATGACCATCCGCGTGAATGAAGTTTGGAGTGTTTCCGATGAACTGGCCTACGATATTCATGTGCTTGACGACGGGGTTTATTCCTATAACGGCCCCACGGAGGATCCGTATAACGACAGCGCCTATATGGGCTGGGTGCTGAATACCCGTAACCAGGCCGTGGATTTAAACGAAGAAGGCAGTTTTGAATATAATATAAAAGTGCCTTTTAAATTTAGCGGCGGGGTATCGTATCAAAATGACCTGCTGCTGCTGGCGGCTTCTGCAGATTATACCGATTGGTCACAATTACGTTATGAAATGCCCAACGATGGAAACAGTGAAGACTATGCAGCCCTGCTCGATCAAAACGAAGTGTTTGCCGAAAGCTTTCGACCGGTTCTTTCGTACAGCGCAGGAGCAGAACTGAACCTTTTTCAAAAGGACTTATCTTTGCGGGGCGGTTACCGTTTTGTACCTTCGCCGTATAAAGATGCTGCTATCGGATTTGATAAAAACATCTACTCCGCAGGTTTGGGAATGAAAGTGGATGAATCAACGATCATAGAAGTTTCCTACACCTACGGTTCTTATGAACGGAACGCTTATTATTCCTACGACTGGGATGAATATGGTGAAATCGCACCTATGCAGACAACGGAAAAACATACATCTCAAAAACTGATGGCCGGTCTGAAACTGATATTTTAGAAAAGCAAAACAACTATTTTTATCTTTATCAAAAAAAACTAAAACCGGCTTATGCTTTGTCAAACCTTAAAATTCTGATTATCCGGGGGAATTTACTTCCGTTACGTTATTCTAAGTGGAGTTCCATTTTTGATTTTTAAACGGAGTTTCCATATGAAAACTTTTATACGTGCTGCTGTTTCTATTTTTTTCTTATTAAGCATTTTCTCCTGTGAAATTTCAAATGAAGCCCTATTTACCGAATCGGAAACCCATTACTACAGTGGGGAATATGAAGCCGATATAAATAATGACGGTTTTGCAGATATAAAAATGGATATTGAGTATTATGTTTTTGGTGATCGTAATCTGACCTATTATTATATAAAATCAGTAAACGGGACACAGTTTTGTTTTAATGGAGATGGCGAGCCGCATCTATTTTTTAAATATGATTTGATTCCCTTTAAGCCAGAAAATTCTCTGTACTGGAGCGGTAAAAAGGCAAATATTATGCATTGTAATTATTATCGGAAAAACTGGCGCGGGGATTGGGCGGGAAAAACCGCTTACCTTGGATTGAAACTTGGCGCAGACTCATCGGCTTATTGTGCCTGGATAAATATTACCGCCGATACACTGCGTGAAAGCAGGGTTGTCTTTAATTATTCAAGAATCCAAAATTTACCCCAGGTTGATTTTCGGATTGAATAGCTTCGTTGTTTTTTTATTTCTCTTGTCTCTTCTATAATTTTCTTTTAATATGCAACCGATACCAATAGAAGGAGCATGTTAATGAAACGATATTTTTTTTCGGCAGCAGCTATTCTGTTTTTATTAAGCGGTTGCCTCAGCTTTAGAGCAATCGAGTACAAAATAACCTTCGATCAAAAATTCGAAACCGCTAAAATAGTAATTACCTACGAAGACATCGGCAGCGATAAATTTATCGATGCAAAAAAAGACACCGGATTGACAGCTACCGAAAAAGAAGAAATTCTGCAGGATCGTAAAGATGATTTTGCGGAACTTCTCGGAATGGTGCAGGATGACAAACAATTACTGAGTGGAGTTGAGCAGGGCATCTATTTTAAAAAGCGCTCCCTGTTTGAAAAAGACAATAAATTAATTGGCCGCTACGAGGGGATCTTTGAGAATCTCAAATTTGAAGATGAAGAAGAATCCCTGCGTATTTTAAAGGATGAGATATTTTTAACCTTAAAAAAAGATGACGATATTGAGCGGATAGAGACAGACGGCAAATTAAACCAATCAGAAAATATAATTACGATCAGCTGGCCGAAAACTCAAAAAACGATTTATTGGCGTCAGATATTAAAAGAAGACGGGGAAACGCTTTCGCTGCTGGATGAATATAGGAGGTGGAAAAATAAAACAGACTAAAACACTGGATTAATGATCCAGTCTGTCGTTCTGTAAGAACCTTTGCGTTTTGCCTATATTTTACGGTAAAAGACAAAGGTTCTCTTATCTTTAAAAAAAAGCCCGGCATTTGCCGGGCTTTCTTTTTTCAGATTAACTTAAACGTTTACTTAATTGATGCCGCCCAGTATTCTCTGCGCATACGGGCAATGCCTTTGATAGATATTTCTTTAGGACACACCGCCTCGCATTCGGCATGGTTTGAACAAGCGCCGAAGCCTTCTTCATCCATCTGAGCTACCATGGCTTCCACACGTTTGGCTGCTTCGGGACGTCCCTGAGGCAGTAAGGCAAACTGGGAAACTTTAGCGCCTACAAACAGACTGGCCGAAGCATTGGGGCAGGCCGCCACGCAGGCGCCGCAGCCAATGCAGGCTGCCATATCCATGGCCTCTTCCGCATCGTCCCGGGGAACCAGGGAAGTTCTGGCTTCGGGAACGCCGCCGGTGCGCACACTGGTGTAACCGCCAGCTGCCATAATACGGTCGAAGGCTGATTTATCGACAACTAAATCTTTTAATACCGGGAACGGTTTCGCCCGCCACGGTTCCATTAGAATGGTATCGCCGTCTTTAAAATGACGCATGCGGATTTCGCAGGTGGTGGAACCGCTTTTGGGTCCGTGTGCCGTGCCGTTAATAACCATACCGCACATTCCGCAAATACCTTCGCGGCAGTCGTTATCAAATTCAATGGGGATTTCATCTTTTAAAATAAGTTCTTCATTCAATTCATCCAGCATTTCCAGGAAGGACATATCCGGGTTGACGTCTTTTACTTCATAATCTTTAAAAGAACCTTTATCGTCCTGATTTTCCTGACGCCAGACTTTCAGTTTTATATTAAGCATTTTCTTTTCCATCTTTAAGCCCTCCTTATTTATAGCTGCGCTGGGTTAAAGTTACATTCTCGAAGATAAGCGGTTCTTTGTGCAATTCCCACTTACCCAATTCTTTAAATTCCCATGCAGCTACATAGGTGAACTCATCATCTTTACGTAAGGCTTCGCCTTCTTCGGTCTGGCTTTCTTCGCGGAAATGGCCGCCGCAAGATTCGTTACGATGTAAAGCATCGGTTGCCATCAGTTCGGCTAATTCCAGGTAATCGGCTATCCGTCCGGCAAACTCCAGATGTTTGTTGAGTGTATTGGCGGTTCCGGGGACTTTAACATTTTTCCAGAATTCTTCACGCAGTTTTGGAATTTTTTCCAACGCCTCCTTAAGGCCTTTTTCATTGCGGGCCATGCCGACATTATTCCAGAGAATTTCACCCAGTTCTTTATGGAACTGTTTTGGTGTCTTATTTCCATTAATCGAGAGTAATTTATCGATACGTTCTTTTGCTTCTTTTTCAGCTTCGGCAAAAGCCTCGTGATCGGTGGTGACCTTTTCTAATTTTTCCCGGCCAAGATAATCACCAATGGTTGCGGGCAGAACAAAATAACCGTCGGACAGTCCCTGCATTAACGCGCTGGCGCCCAAACGGTTTGCGCCATGATCGGAAAAGTTTGCTTCTCCAATGACGTGCAGACC
>JANTFQ010000069.1 GCA_024763405.1 Calditrichaceae bacterium | reverse complement strand
TACTTTATCTTCATTTTTATTCATACTGGTAATAATCACTTCGTATCCGGGAAGTTTTTCCTGCAGCGTTTTTTGCAAATTTTTACGTTGCTCATCAAAAAAGTGATAGTGACGCTTATCGGTCGTAAAGGAAACGCCGGTAATCAATTTACGCTTTTTAGAAATAAGTAAATTGCTCACATCTACTTCAGGATGCTGGTAAATAATCTCCATTTCTTTAGCATTGGCCAGATCATATTTTACTATGGCTTGTTTATCACGCTTTAAATTTGAGGAGGCGTAAATAATATCACCATTATCAAAATCGAAATACAGTGGCGAGAGGGTTTCTTTAAAATTGGTAGTAAGAACCGGTTTAAAATCATCGGATTCACTTTTTCGATACAATACACTCGTATTGACACCGTCCGTCGTAATGGCAATGCGGATTTTACCATCCCAGTCGGTCATCCAGCCGCCGATATTACCCGGATTTTTGGCCGTCATTTTCATTTCACCGGTATTAACATTAATACGATAGGCGTCAAAGATGCGCGGATCCCGTTTATTCAATCCGATAATCATTTCCTCGGGATTGTCTTCCAGATCATCAATGATCTGTGCCCGGACGCCTTCAAACGGCGTAAGTTCCTTTAGATTCGTTCCGTCAATATTCACGGCAAAGAGATGAAAGTTTTCATTTCCACCCTTATCCTGAATAAAAGCGATGCGTTCGTTGTTTGCCCAAAAATAACCGGCAATGTCCCTTGCCTTTGCTTCGGTAATCCGGACTGCTTTTTCTTCGCCGATTTTCTGAACAAAAACATTCATCCGGTTTTCCCAGGGCTGTTTAAATGCCAGGTATTCCCCGTTAGGAGACAATTGAAAAGATGTTTTGACAGGATTCCTGAAAAAATCCTTCATGGGAATCAGCGGCGCCGGTCCCTGTTTCTTTGGCGCACAGGAAAAGATCCCGGCCAAAATAATTGCGGTTAAACTTGTGATAAGGATTAATTTCCTCATTCATACCTCCAGATTAATTTAATAGTAGTGTCTTTTAAATATACATGTTTCTGTACTTGGGTAAAACAAAAAAAGAATATTTCCCGTTCTATTTTATAGAATAACCGAAATTTAATTTTGCTCATTGGGCTTAGCTACGTGAATAGATTAAAGTTGTTTCATTCTGGAAAAATTATTCTTTATTGGAGGGTGTTGGGATAGCGGGTTGTCATACCTCTTACTGCGGCTCTTCCTTCTCTTCATTCTCAGGGTTTTCTTCCGCGTCCTTTTGCTCTTCTTTTTCCTTTGCTTCTTTTTCTGCTTTCTCTCTTGCGGCTTCTTTAAGAGCGCGTTCCTGTGCTTCCTTCTCGGCTTTTTCCATAGCAGCCACTTCCGGATCATATAATTTTAGTTTCGTCAATTGCTCTTCAACATTATGTGGATTATACGGCTTTATCAGATAACTGTCACAACCGTAAGTGATTGCTTTTCTAACATTGTCAGTATCGGCCGATGATGTTGTCATTAATATTTTAACTTTTCTCTGGCCATTTTCTATTTTACGTATCTCCTGTAAAACATCAAAGCCGCTTATCCCCGGTAATTGGATGTCTAAACATATTAAATCATACGGCGTGTCATTTTTAAGCGCCTTTTTATATGCTTTTATTGCCTCTTCCCCACTTTTTACGGTGTGGCATTTCGCATATTTCTTCAGTATGTTTTCTAATAATTTTAGATTTATCGTAATATCTTCAACAATTAAAACCTTCATAAGATCACCATGATTAAAATTATACCGACAACTTTTTATTTCATTAAAGACAAACTATTACCTATTTCCTTCTAAAATTATATTCTTGTTTCCCAATAATCCCGGATATGAAAACCAGAATCCTAACGATTAAAACTTAGGGTGCAAAACTGTAATTATCTTTCAAAAACTGCAACGTTGATGGTGTTACATCAAGAGCTGCCAAATCATCGGCGCTTACCCAACGCGCCTCCAACGCGTCATCCGCGGCAACGGGTTCACCGGAAATATAAACCGCCTCCAAATCAATAATAATGTAGTGAACCGAATCGATGTATTCGAAGACATAAACTACTTCACCGGCATCAATGCGAATGCCGGTCTCTTCAAAAACCTCGCGCTCTGCTGCATTTTTAAGGGTTTCCCCCAGTTTCACCCGTCCGCCCGGAATGGCCCACTGCCCGGCAGCAGGCGTATTTTTGCGCTGTACGAGCAACACCCTGTCATTTAAAAAAACAACCGCGCCAACCGCGACCTGAGGCTGGTTCATTCGGATTCATTCTTTCCAAAAATCGGTTCCCAGTGATTATACAATAAGCCCATACGCAGTACATCTTTATACATACCACCTACATGGGCTTCTTCATACAAAATACCTTCCAGCTCAAAACCAAAGCGGCTGTTCAGGTTAATATTTTTAATATTCGTATCTAATGAATGAATATATACTTTATTAAAATTCAGAATATTAAAGGCATAATACAGGAATAAAAAGGTAGCCGCTTTGCCTAATCCCTTGCCCTGGTAATTCCGTGCCCCGATGAATTTTTTCATTTCCAGCTTGCGAAATGTTTCGTCAATATTTTCGGCACCCACAATACCCACGAAAACATCATCTTCTGCGTACACAGCAAAATACTTCCTGGCAGGTGCCTTTAGCAGATACGATTCCAGCGGGATTTTGTCCTGAGGGAAGAATCGAATAAATGTTTGGCTGATTTCACCTTCTTTAAGCCAGGCGCTAATTTGTGGAATATGTGCCGGAAGAAGCGGTTGAATGGAAACATTATGAATCGACAATGTTTTTTTTGTTCCCCAAAGATTATGTACCGCAGAAATCGAAAACAGCTTATTGTAATAGCCGTTGGCATTTTCTTCATCTTCCTTATTACTGGTAACATAGTCCAGCAGATTAACTGAGACCTTCACAATATCGGCTGTTTCCACTCCATAGCTGGTAAGTTCCCTGTAAAAACTCTTGGTAACCAGCTTTAAAATCTGATTTTGCTTCTCTTTTGTGAGATCAGAATAATTGTTCAAAGCGTCCACTTAATGCTCCGTTCTTAAAATCGAACTAATTATATACCGGAAATGTACGAATGTATTAAATCAGTATCGACACAATTTTCAAATAATATAGGACAATGAATAAAAAATTTAAATTTTCTTCGTCAATTGTGCGTTACAACAAATAGGAAAAACGTACGGCTAATTAGGTTTGTGTGTATTTCAAAATATTTTCTCAAAACAAGGATCGTTTATGACTGACACACCAAAGAATACGAAAAGCACCATCGAAAATGTTTACAGTAAAACCTCGTCGAAAAAAGGAATGGCCGGTTTTTTTGAAATGCTATTGCGACGTTTCCGCGTGGGGAGTTTTATTTTTGCACTTACTCCCTTGTATATAATCAGTGTGCTGGCTATGGGAATTGCGGCAACGCCCGGTATCTATTTGTTTTCGTATTTATTCGATGCAACAAAAGAATGGCCGCAATTTTTTCATTTCCTTTCGCTGGGAGTCGGTTTTTTCGCTGCTTATCTCTTATATGGAATTTCCATACTTTTTGTGATCCCCTTTTTCAACTGGATTTTACCCTTTAAACCAAAACCGTTTCGCGGCAGTTATTTTTCATTACAGTCCGCACCCTGGTATATTCACAACGCCCTAACGTATATTGTACGGTACACATTTCTTGAATTTGTTACCCCAACGCCCCTGAATACCCTTTTCTATAAAATGATGGGAATGAAAATAGGCAAAGGCACCCAGATAAATACGACCAATATTTCGGATCCGGCACTGATTGAAATTGGTGATTTTGTAACCATCGGCGGATCAGCTCATATTTTTGCCCATTACGGCCAAAAAGGTTACCTCGTGCTATCGAAAGTTAAAATCGAAAACGGCGTAAATGTGGGTATTAAAGCGACCATAATGGGAGATACCGTAATTGGCGCGGGGGCGATGATTGGTCCGCATGAGGTTATTCTGCCTAAATCGAGGGTTCCGGCAAGACGTAAATCTAAAAAACCACAGCAGGACGGAGAGGCAAAAAAAGCCGGTTGATGCTAAACGAAAAAAAATTATAGTTCGGGAGGACTCCAGCCCTCCCATTTCTCCAGTTCCACTTCCACATTTCCAATAAAAACTTTTAGCAGGGCGCGTAACGGTGGACGCTGTCGGTCACGGGCAAACCAACCTTTAAAGGGCCCGGTAACACCGGCAATGCCCTTCATTAAAATGGTTCCTTTGGTCGTGTAAGTCGGAATCTTATTTTTTATCGCCCCAATCTTAATCGACTCTCCTTCTCCCAGATAATCTATTTTCACCTTACCGAGGTCATCATCCAGAAATGCCGTCAGGATTTTTTTCTGTGGATTGGCGATATGTCTTCGCGAATACGAAATGAGTGAAATGCCGTCAAAAACCGTCTCCGTTAATGGTAACGTTTTACGCCGATAGGCAGAAGTAGCGCCCCCGGAATAAAAATCAATTGTAAAAACGGAATCCGAATAGTAAAAATTATAGACTGCTTTTTTTAATTTTCCATCTATTTTTTCGGACGCGATATATTTTAGCGGACGGGCAGAAGAATCCAGATAGCAATCGAAAACACTGTGCATATTCACAAAGAACAAAATGGGGTTCGAATCGATATGGAAACGGGCGTGCCGTACCGGAACGGAATCTACGCGCAGGGTGTCCACCAACTCGAGTTTTACGGTACCCAGCCGGATAAAAGCCCATTTAACTTTATAGGTTAATTTTTCACCAATTCGCCACTGAAATGCGTCTTCTGCTTTAAGCGGTACTGACAGCAGCAGAATATTGATCAAACAAATTATCACAAGTCGTTTCTTCATCGGATCCCGCTATTTGTAGTTTTATAGTGTTAAATTTAAACAATGATTTTCAATTTGCAAACTTCCCTGTAATTGATATAAATTACAATTTTTAATCCACACCACCCTAAATTTGCGTTATTAATCTAATAGAAGGAACTATGATGAAACGTCTCTTACTTTTACTTGCCTTACTCGGTACCTTTTTATATGCCGGCTCAAAGGATTATGGCATTACGTTTAATCAGCCGCAAAGTGATGTGCTGGAATTAAATATGGATTTGGTGCTCTACCAACTCGGGCAAACAACGGTGGATGGTACGCTCTATTCCATTATAAAATTTAACGCCTCTGTTTTTACCCAGCAAAAAGGGTTTGCCCGGCTTCCCATTGTCAGCACGGCCGTGCAGCTTCCGCCCCAAAAAGATATGGCATTCGAAATTGTGCATAGTGAATTTCAGGAAATCAATCTGGAATATCCCCTGCTTCCCTCAAGAGGCGTTATTTATCGAAATCAGAATCCAGACGATATCCCCTATGAAATTGATCCCGCTTCTATAACAGACAGTTGGTATCCCGGAGTTCTGGCCGAAAACAGTCAGCCATTTATTATCCGCGATGTACGCGGCAGCCGGATTGAGTTTTCTCCTTTTCAATATAATGCCCTGCAGCAAAAACTACGCATTTACAGTAAAATTACGGTGCGCCTTCACGAAACCGACAATCCCCCGGAAAATCCTCTGACCCGCGAAACAGGACAGCATCTCCTCGAAACCCAGGGGATGTATAATTCTATTTTTGTTAATTCTGCCGATGCCGAAAGCGCGCTTCCCGTGGCGCTGCACGGTGATATTCTCGTTATTACCACCAGCCGTGATGAAGACGCTATTCAACCGTACATCGACTGGAAACGGGAAAAAGGCTTTAACGTGAGCAAACAG
Source organism: Calditrichaceae bacterium (assembly GCA_024763405.1). Classification (GTDB taxonomy): domain Bacteria; phylum Calditrichota; class Calditrichia; order Calditrichales; family Calditrichaceae; genus JANTFQ01. The sequence goes on along the minus strand of JANTFQ010000069.1, from coordinate 3,286 downwards.
GTTGTGGAAACCGGCACGCTGGTAAAGGATTTGATTCAGCAGGAATATGATGCCAATCCGAACCTGTTATACGTGCAATTGGTCGGCGACTGGGCCGATGTTAAAAGTGAACTGGGCACCTCTTCCAATTTGCCGATGGATCCCGATTTAGGCTGCGTATCCGGCTCTGATAACTTTCCCGATATCGCCATCGGCCGTATTTCCGCCAACTCGGCTGCCGACGTAACCCTGCAGGTAAACAAAATAATTAATTATGAAAAAAATCCTGCCAGCGGCAATAACTGGCTGACCACCGCCACCGGAATTGCTTCTGACCAGGGGCCCGGCGATGATAATGAAAAGGACTATGAACACGAAGACGTTATCTGGAACGATAAACTCGATCCGTTTACCTATGATAGTTATAATGCCATTTACGATCCTTCCGCCAGCAGCGCCGATGTTTCTACCGCTGTCAATAACGGCACTGGGATTATTAATTATACCGGGCACGGTTCCAGCACCAGTTGGGGGACCACCGGATTCAGCAATAATGATGTAAATAATCTGACGAACGGCGAAATGCTTCCGATCATTTTTTCGGTAGCCTGCAACAACGGCGAGTTTAACCTGAGCAGTGATTGTTTTGCCGAAGCCTGGGTAAAAAAAGAAAATGGCGGCGCCGTAATGTTTTTGGGCTCGACCATTAGCCAGCCCTGGGATCCGCCCATGCGCGGACAGGATTATTTTAATGATGTGCTGATCGGCGGTTATGATTATGATGCACACAGCGGGCAATCCGGCATTAATACAAACGAAGAACGTACGTTTATTGGCTCTGTTATTGTCAACGGATTTAACCTGATGCTGAGCGAATCGGAAACCAGCGATGATATTAATACGGCTCATACCTGGACCACCTTCGGCGATCCCGCTATGCAGATTCGCACAAAATCTCCGGCAGAGCTGACCCTGTCCAACGAAAGCGTCCGTACCGGCGAACCATTCACCACTACCGTCACCTCTAGCGGCAGCGCCGTTAGCGACGCTATGGTAACCCTTTCGCAGGACGGCTCTTATTTTAGCGGGGTTACCGATGAAAACGGCAGCGTAACCATTGAGCAGAATCTCGCAGCGGGAACTGCCAAGTTAGTTGTGACCGCCTTTAATACGGAAACGATTTATAAAGATGTCACGGTAAGCGCCGCAGACGGGCCGTGGATTGTAGTCGAATCGAATACCATCGATGACAGTGTCAGTGGAAACGGTAACGGACAGGCTGACGATGCGGAAGCGGTTCGTTTAGATGTAACGGCCGCCAATACCGGTAATGAAACAGCGAATGGAGTTACGGCAAAACTGCGCAGCAGCGATACTTATATATCCATTAGCGACAGTACACATGAGTACGGTACCATGGCTTCCGATGCTTCTGTTACCGGAGATGACGCCTTTGCTTTAACCGTGGCCGATTTAGTTCCGGATCAGCACTCTTCGGCTTGTCAGGTTTATTTTACCGATGATGCCGGCGGCTCCTGGACTTCCAATATTTCGATTCTGTTGAATGCACCTGTTCTCGGCAGCACAGATTTAACCATTGATGATTCCGCCGCAGGTAATAATGATGCTGATTTGGATGTAGGTGAAACGGCCGATTTACATATTCCAACTTTTAATGAAGGACACGCCGCTGCTCCGGCGGTTCAGGGTACGCTTACTTCCGGCAGCAGTTATTTAACCATAAACAGCGGAACCGCGGAACTGGGTACCCTCAATGCCGGGGACACCGTAGTGGCGATTTTTAATGTTACGGCTTCATCCGAAACCCCGGCCGGAACAAGCGTGAATGTTTATTATACGGCTGTTTCCGGCGCTTATGCGCAAACGGATACCTTCAGTATTATCATCGGCAATCTGCCTGTTGTCCTAATGGCCGACGGAACCGAGACCATTAAAGACGTTCTTTTTTGCGATACCGGCGGCACCGACGGCGATTACAGCGCAAAAGAAAAACTAACGATGACCTTTTATCCCGAAAACCGCAGCGTTGTGAAAGCCGTGTTCCGTTCTTTCGACCTCAGTGATTATGATCAGTTGTCTATTTATGATGGGGAAGATAAGAACGCTCCGCAGGTTTCCGGAAGCCCCTTTACCGGCACCACTTTACCGCCGGAAATTCAGGCTACCAATAGCAGCGGCGCTTTGACTTTTTATTTTGAATCGAACATCGTTTATAATGCAGCCGGCTGGGAAGCGGAGGTTTTTACGGATGCTATTTCTGATGTAAACAAGACACCGCTACAAAATATTTCTGATTTTGCGCTGTCGGGAAACTATCCGAATCCATTTAATCCTGCTACGACTATAAGCTATCAGCTTTCAGCCGCCAGTGAAGTAGACCTGACCGTTTACAATGCTTTGGGACAGCGGGTACGGACTTTGTTAGACCGGCGACAGGACAAGGGAACGTACAGGATTGTATTTGATGCTTCCACTCTGAGCAGCGGCGTGTATTACTATAAATTGACCGCCGGCTCATTTGTTCAGACGCGAAAGATGCTGCTGATAAAATAACAACGATACAGAGGGATGCCAAAGGCATCCCTTTCTTTTTGGAGTGTAAATTGACTGGGTCAATTCACAAATTCCCGGCAAAAAATAAATTTATCATTGCGAACGAGGCAAAGCCGGGTGCAGCAATTCACCGCCATTCCGCAAGAGAACATTGCGCTCGTACCTTGCTGTTGATGACGCGATATTTTAGTTCGTAAATCTTTGCTCGTTACTCTTCAATCGTTAATTCTTGTTAATTCCCAATTCCAGGATCTGAAAGCTTACAACAGATGACTGACAGCCGACAGCTGTATTTGTTATTTGTTTCTTCCCATTTCTGTTTTAACTTAGAGCGGTCAAATACTGGAATCCCTAATGAACCATCACGCGAAATCTTTTATTTTTTATCTTCTGTCCTGCCTCCTGATTCTTACTTCCTGCAAAAAAGATTTTTCCGTCCCGGACAATCAGGAAATACAGTTAAATGCAGAGTCCGTGGAAGTAACGGAAGCCTGGCTGCGGCTGCGGGTTACACCCATAAACACAGAAACTATTTTTACGGTAAAACGCGATACGCATACGGTATTTACGGGAAAGCTGGAAAAAACAGATACCCTGCTTCATGATGAAAATTTGCAGCCGGCGCATAGTTATACGTACAAAACATACCATAGGCAGAACCCTGAGCTTGTCGAAGGGGGCGCTTCGACAAGCTCAGCGACCAAGGAAACAGGCGCAGCGATCGCCGAATTAA
>JANTFQ010000068.1 GCA_024763405.1 Calditrichaceae bacterium | reverse complement strand
AACTTAAAGACGGAAGTAAGAAGAAAAGCAGTTATATTGCGGCTTCCTATGTTGAGGGGAAAGGGAAATCAAAATTAAAAAAATTTTATTTTGGTAAGAAACGAACCCGGGAAGAAGCGTTGAAAGAAGCGGTTCGCTTCAGAAGCGCAAAAGAATTAAGTCTGCGGGCTGCTGCGGTGGAATATAATCGTAAGTTGCAGCAACAAATAATTGAGGCTGAAAACCAGGCTTTGGCTGGTCGTCGGAAAAAAAGAAATACTCAAAATTCCGCACACCGTTCTGCCGTTGAAAGTTAAGGTGTAACGTTACCGGATGAATGCACACTTACATATTCGCAATTTAGGCTCCAGCAGTTCCGGTAACAGCACCCTTCTCTGGACAGGGCAGGACGCCCTTTTAGTAGACATCGGTTTCAGTCAGCGCTACATAAACGAACGATTAGATGAAGCGGGTGTTCCGTTTTCTTCGCTGCGCGCTGTACTGATTACGCACCTGCACGCCGATCATGTCACACAGGCGATGCTCAATAAAGTGCTGCGCGAGGGAATTCCGGTTTATGTACACCGGAATTTACGGCCTCTATTTCTGAAACGTTTCAAAGTAAAATACGCACACTTATTACAGACATTTGACGGCCTTTCTTTTAAAGTAAACGATTTCGATATTAAAGGATTTGAAGTACCGCACGATGCGCCGGGCGGATGTTTTGGCTTCAATATTCATTTCAGAGAAAAAAAAGTCACCATCGCTACCGACCTCAGCAGTGCGCAAAACGGCCTGACCGAAAAATTTATGGATTCCGATTTGATTATCATTGAATCGAACCACGATGAGCACCTGCTGGAGAATTCCGGCCGTTCATTTGAACTGATAGAGCGCATTAAAAACACCGGTCATCTTTCTAATGCGCAGTGTGTCTCTTTTTTGGATGATGTCCTGAACCATTCTCAAAAAATGCCCCAGGCGGTTGTATTAACCCACTTAAGTGATGATTGTAATTTGCCGCGCCTGGCCGAAAAAGGCGTACGCAAACTGCTCGACAAGCAGAATCTGAAAACGACACAACTCCAGATATGTAAAAAAAATCAATCCTCCGATACAGTAACAATATAATCTGCGTAAGAAGGTCAGATAATTGAATTCTAAAATAAAATCGATTAAATGGCATCCGGTCTTCCTGTTCCGCATTCCGGTTTTATTAATTATCATTCCAATTGTTTTATCTGCGGCTTCGGTTCCCTGGGGAGACGGACGCAGCCGCGGGGAAGACCTGAAAATTAAACTGGTAACCTTCGGCCCGGGTGACGATATCCCTTCCTATTGGGGACATGTCGGAATAATTGTGGAAGACGTCCGTTTGCAGCGGGCTAAAATTTATAATTATGGTTTGTTTTCCTTTGGTGACGGGATGCTGGTTAATTTTTTAATGGGCCGGCTTGTCTTTTCCGGCGGGGCCTTTTCCGTGCCCTCCTATCTTAACTTCTACCGCAAACAAAACCGGGAAATCCGCATCGCCACACTGGATTTATCAGCAAATAAAAAAACCGAACTGGCTGCAAAATTAGCAAGAAGTGTTTTGCCCGAAAACCGTGAATATTTATACCACCATTATGATGATAATTGTGCCACCCGTATCCGGGATTATATAGACAGCGCGGTAGACGGGCAATTTCATACGGTTTATGAAAAACCCGGACGAATGACCCTGCGGGACCATACCCGGCGTTATACGGCACGGGATCCCTGGTTGGAAATGGGACTTGACTTTTTGATGAATGATGAAATTGACCGTCCTATTCGGGTTTGGGATGAAATGTTTTTGCCCGATGAACTGGAACAGGCAATGCTTGAATTTTCGTATACCGATTCTTCAGGTACCAGGCAGAAATTGGTTTCCGACTATTTTGTGTTTTATAAAGCCCAGCGCGAAAAAACTCCGCAAGAGGTACCCGTTCACTGGCCATGGGCATTGCTGTTTGGCTTGCTCATTGCAGCTCTTGGAATTAGTCTTTCTCTTTTAATGCGAAAAAATCCTTCCGGCGGCGCCGGTACATTGTTTGGCGCCTATCAGGCGCTGCTTGGTTTGTTCTTTGGTCTACCCGGAACAATTTTGTTTTTAATGAGCACTTTTACCGAACATACGGTAACCTACTGGAATGAGAATCTCTTTCTTGCCCATCCTTTGTATCTAATTCTGATATATGCCGGCGCACGCTTTGCCTACGGGAGAATTAAGTCTATAAAAGAAATCAAGTACTTCTGGACTTTTCAGATCGGTGTCACGCTCTTCGCGCTATTGTTGAAATTTCTGCCTGCTTTTAATCAGCACAACGGATATGTACTGGCTCTGCTGCTGCCGCTTATCTTTGGTTCGTATCTTTCGGTATTCTTATTAAGCAGAAAGCTTTCCTCTAAAACCTTCACCGGTTGATTGTCTTAGCAGAATCTCTTTTACCTAAGTTGAGCGATTGTTAGGTTGAAAAATGAATAAATCACTGGATTCCCATCCCGTAAACGGGATTTCGCAGGTTCAACTTTCGCTTGTCCGCCCACCGGCGGATGGGAATGACCAACACACCTATTGGGTAGAACTTGTCATACCCGCGTAGGCGGGTATCCATAGAAAATAACTTAAATAATTCTTAAGAATCGCTCAGATTAGGTTTTACAAAAGTTTTACATTTTATTAGATGATATTATTTGTGAAAGCACATTGAATGTCCTATGTTTAATCGAATGACTGATAGTCATAAAATTATACGGAGTTTAAATGGGTACCACTGAGCGCAGAGAACGGGAAAAGCTGAGACGGAAAAACGAAATTATTGATTCCGCTGAACGGGTCTTTTTTTCGAAAGGTCTGGACCAGTCCACAATGGATGATGTGGCCGCCGAAGCGGAACTAAGCAAGGGTACGCTCTACCTCTATTTTAAAAGCAAAGAAGAATTGTATCTTGCTGTTAACGAACGGGGATTCCAGATTCTGCAGACACTGTTTTCCGAAGCCATTTCGATTGAGCAAAACGGATTAGACAAAATTCGGGCCATTGGACAGGCCTACTTCAAATTTGCACAGCAGTATTCGGACTATTTTAATGCGATGCTTTATTATGAATCCAGAGATATCGATTTTTCAATTGAAAACTCCTGTGCCCGGGCCTGCGAAGAAGTGGGTACGGAGACTCTAAAGATTGTGGCCAGCGCAATTCAAACCGGTATTGTGGATGGCTCAATCCGGTCTGATTTGGATCCCTTTAAAACAGCAGTGGTGCTCTGGGGGCAGTCCTCCGGGATTGTGCAGGTGCATACCCTAAAGGGGCAGCATTTTCAGGAAAAACACAAAATTAAACCGGAAGAAATAATGCAGCTTTCTCTGGAGATGATGGCGCGGTCTTTACAAGTATAACCAGCTGAATGAAAATAAAAACACAGGAGGAATGGTGGAATGAATAATAAAACCGTATTAATTACCGGTGCTACACAGGGTATCGGTTATGAACTAAGCAAATTATTCGCGCAGGACGAATACAACCTGATTCTGGTGGCTCGGAACGAACAACGGCTTAATGAAATTCGCAAGAATTTTACCGCCGAATTCAAGGTGAATATTCGTGTCATTGCAAAAGATTTATCCAGGCCGGACAGCGCGCAGGAAATTTTTGAGCAGTTAAAGCTGGAAAATATCATTGTTAATATTTTGATAAATAATGCCGGATTCGGACATCTTGGGAAATTTTCGGAGACGGATTGGGATGTGGAACAGAAAATGATTCAGCTCAATATTACCACTTTAACGCAGATGACAAAATTATTTCTTCCGGATATGTTGGATCTCAATCAGGGCGCCATTATGAATGTGGCTTCCACGGCCGCTTTTATGCCCGGTCCGCTGATGGCCGTTTATTATGCCACAAAAGCCTATGTTTTTTCCTTTTCCCAGGCGCTGTCCAATGAATTAAAAGACACTAATATCACCGTTAATACTTTGTGCCCCGGTGCCACAGAAACTGAATTTTCCAGGGTCGCCGAAATGGATAACAGTAAATTATTCAGCAGCCCGCTGATGTCGGTGATGGATGCCGAAACGGTTGCCCGTATGGGCTATAAAGACTTAATGAATGAAAAAGATCTGACCATCACCGGAGCAATGAATAAAATGCTGGTTCAATCCATTCGTGTTTCTCCCCGTAAAATTGTGATGAATATTACCCGCTGGCTTATGGATAACAGGGGATAAACCCAACGTTATCCTGCCGGGAAACAGTGACTTTCGCCAAAGGGACATATTTTGGGAGATAAAGAAGTTGTCGGACTAATTACAAAGGTTCTTTCAGAATGACAAAAGTTGGCAGCTCGAAAATCAAATATCGTTAATCTTCAATCGTTGATGTTTTTTGAATAATGCTTAACGATTACCGAATGAAGATGTCGGATATTGAACAAAGTTCTAAACTTGCAAAGTCAAGAAGCAGTAAAAAAGAGGTTTTTATGAACAATAAGTTTGTGTTAAAAATTCTGCTTTTAGCTGGATTCGCCTATTTCTTTTCGATGGCCGTGGCGCATATGATTGGCTGGAAGGTCCCTGGGCTTTTTATCTACTTTGATATTCCGTCTTATGCCTACCAGGACAGGATTATTTCGGTACTGGCAATGGGCTGGTCGCTCTTTTTTTTACAAGCCGGGTTAAATCCCGCGCGTAATAGAAGTACTATCCGCACTCTTCTTACGGCCGGACTTCTGGCATTGACCGGGTTGAGTATGAATACGATGCGGCTTGATTTTTCACTGCTCAATCCGGAAGCGTCAGAAGCTATAATCTGGATCCAAATAACCGCCCTGTTTATTTATCTGCTGCTGTTAAGCGCGGCCTATAAAAAATACAGGTAGCCAGAGTTTTGCAAGCGATATCCGATTACTGCGGACATCGTCCGTAACGAAATATTATAAAAGGAACATTATGAAACAAAAATTCAGAGAACCAATGAATGGATTTACCCATTTTTTGGGAATACTATTTGGAATTGTCGGTCTGGTATTATTGCTAACCCGCACGTCGCTGCCTTTTACAACAAGCCACGCGGTGTCCTTTTCCATCTTCGGAAGCGCAATGATTTTACTGTACACGTTCAGCACCTTGTATCATTGGCTCAATGTAAAGGAAAGCACGCTGGAAGTGCTGCGCAAAATTGACCACATCATGATATTTGTTTTCATCGCCGCGACCTATACGCCCATCTGCCTGGTAACGCTGGGCGGCGGCTGGGGCTGGTCGATGTTTGGAACGGTCTGGGGCTTAACCCTCGCCGGATTTGTGTTAAAAATCTTTTGGCTGAATGCCCCGCGCTGGCTGTATACGGCCATCTATTTAATGATGGGCTGGGTCATTATTATCGGTATCTGGCCGCTGGTACAATCCCTGGCTTTTGGCGGTTTGATGTGGCTGGTGGCCGGCGGCATCTTTTACAGTATTGGGGCGGTCATTTATGGAACCAAGAAACCAGACCCCCGGCCCGGCTTCTTTGGATTTCACGAAATTTTTCACCTTTTTGTTCTGGCCGGCAGCATTTCACATTTCTCGCTAATGTACCTCTATGTGTAAACCGGGTATAGTATTTTAAAACATCTGCACTCGACACTCGTTAATCGTTAATCCTCTTTCAAAAACATCAACGATTGAAGATTAACGATTGTAGATTTTCGAATGCCCTTCTCTGTCATTCTGTAAGAACCTTTGTGATTAGTACAAAGAGCTATCTTATCTCCTGAAAAAGGTTCCTTTCAGGATGACTTGTGTGATGTCATTGACGGTTTCATCTTTTCATTTTTATTTAATCTTGGATGCCAAACCAGAATCTCTTATATTCGGTCGCCTTAAAACCCGGAGTTTAAATGAACATCAAACGCATTCTTGTACCCACCGATTTTTCTGAGACCGCCAATCTGGCCCTGCAGCAGGCCATTATTTTAGCGAAAAAATCGAAGGCGGAACTTTTGGTTGTACACGCCCGATTCTTAAACGAAGATGCACCTCTGCAATTGCCCAAGAAACTGGCCCATCTGGAATTGGCCGAAGATCAGGTAGATTCAGAGATTTCCAATTATATAAAGGGGTGTATCCGCAATGCAGGCGCGGTTAATATCGAACAGGAGGTCATTCGCGGCCATTCGGCTTATTCGGCCATTTTAAGCTTCTTAAATGAGAATCCGGTTGATTTGGTTGTTATCGGTACCCACGGACGCAGTAATCTGGAACAGCTTCTGTTAGGCAGTGTGGCCGAAAAAATAGTGCGTTACGCCTCTTGCCCGGTGCTTACCATTCCCCGTAATTACGACCTGAAGAATCGTATCCGGACGGTCACAGTGCCCTTTGATTTTAGTGAGCAGGCCCGCTTTGCACTGCAAACCGCAATCGACATAACGAACGAGAAGGCTAAAATCGAGCTGCTGTACGTTTTCGAAAAAGAAAAAGCGCAGACTTTCCCTCTGCAGAGTGCGTATTCAAGTTTGAATATCCTGCCGGAAATCCGTACGCAGGCGGAACAAAAGATAAAAGAAATATGGGCTGAATTGAACGGCGGGTCACGGAAAATCACCATTGCTGTTACCGAAGGCGTTCCACATAAAAAAATTGCAGAATTTGTGAATAAAAACCCATCGGATTTAGTTGTAATGGCTTCGCAGGGACAGGTGGGATTGGATCGCTTTTTATTAGGCAGCACTACCGAGCGGGTTATCCGTTCTGTGCACCGGCCCATCTTAACCTTGAAGCAGAAGAGTCTTATTTAACAATGAATAATGAACAAATAATAATGAACAATGAATACTTAAAAACGCAAAAACTCAATAACTCAATAACTTAGTAACTCAATAACAAAACTATGCCCAAAAAAAATACCATCTTCATCAAAGGTGCGCGCGAACATAATCTGAAAAATATCGATGTGGAAATCCCGCGTGATAAATTTGTCGTCATCACCGGCCTGTCCGGTTCCGGGAAATCCAGCCTGGCCTTCGATACCATTTATGCCGAGGGGCAGCGCCGTTACGTGGAATCGCTCAATGCCTATGCCCGCCAGTTTTTAGGATTAATGGAAAAACCGGATGTAGATTATATCGACGGTCTGTCGCCGGCCATTTCCATCGAACAGAAATCCACCAGCCGCAATCCCCGTTCTACTGTGGGGACGGTCACCGAAATTTACGACTATTTCCGCCTGCTGTTTGCCCGCATCGGTACGCCGCATTGCCCAAAATGCGGCCGTGTAGTGGAACGGCAAACGGTTCAGCAAATCGTAGATACTATTTTATCCTGGCCGGAAGGTACCAAACTGCTCGTGCTGGCCCCGGTGATTCGAGGACGAAAAGGTGAGTACAAGGAATTATTTAATCAATTTCGCAAGGATGGTTTTGTGCGTGTGCGGGTGGACGGCGAAACCTATCAGCTCGAAGATGAAATCCCTTTGGATAAAAATAAAAAACACGATTTGGAACTGGTGGTGGACCGCCTGGTGGTGGGTGCGGATATGCAGAAGCGTTTAACCGATTCGGTGGAACTGGCGCTTAAGCAGGCTTCCGGGCTCATTTATATTCATAATTTGGCGACCGCTGAAGATGTGCTGTTTAGCGAGCAGTTCGCCTGCGCCCACTGTAATCTTTCTTTCGAAGAGCCGGCCCCGCGAACCTTTTCTTTTAACAGTCCTTTCGGCGCCTGCCCCAATTGCGACGGACTGGGCGCGCTTACGGAAATCGACCCGGATCTGATTGTGCCCAATGAAGATTTATCCATCAATCAGGGCGCTATCGCCATTTTGAATAACCGCCGCGAAGGCTGGCTGTACGATTTAATCGCCAGTCTGGCCGTAGAATTAAATTTTAAGTTGAGCACCCCCTGGAAAGAGATTCCCACAGATATTCGCCAAATTATTTTGTATGGTTTGGGTGAGAAAAAAATCCGCTTCAAGTACCATCGTGAGAATGCCAACCTGGAATGGGACAGCAAGTACGAGGGCATAATCAACAATCTGCTGCGCCGCTATAAACAAACCAGTTCCAACCACGTGCGGCGCTGGATTGAAGGCTATATGAATACGGTGGAGTGCACCGTGTGTCACGGCGCCCGGTTAAAACCGGAACCCCTCGCAGTGACGATTAATGATAAAAATATCGCCCAGCTCACCGATATGTCGATCAAGGAAGCGGAGGCTTTTTTTGAAAATATTAAGTTAACCAATCAGCAGCAACAGATTGCCCATCAGATTTTAAAGGAAACCAATCAGCGTCTGAGTTTTTTAAACAATGTAGGGCTGGAATATTTAACACTCAGCCGGGCGGCGGGAACCCTTTCCGGCGGGGAAGCGCAGCGCATTCGTCTGGCCACGCAAATCGGCTCGCAGTTGGTGGGTGTGCTTTATATTCTGGATGAGCCCAGCATCGGGCTGCACCAGCGCGATAATCAACGGCTGATTAAGACCCTGCGCCATCTGCGTGATTTGGGTAATACAGTGCTGGTGGTGGAACACGATAAAGAAACCATCGAGATGGCGGATTATGTAATTGACTTAGGGCCGCGCGCCGGGCGGCACGGGGGTGAAATAGTGGCCGCCGGAACGCCGAAAAAGATTGCCGCCACTAAAAAAAGCCTGACGGGCTTATATCTGTCCGGTAAAAAATCCATCCCGGTGCCGTCACAGCGCCGCGACGGAAACGGCAAAGAACTGGAAATTATCGGCGCCCGCGGCAATAATCTAAAAAAACTGAATGTCAAATTTCCCCTGGGGAAACTGATTTGTGTCACCGGTGTTTCCGGTTCCGGTAAAAGCAGTCTGGTGAATGAAACCCTGTACGCGGCTCTGGCCCGCCATTTTTATTCTTCTAAAAAGACGCCGCTGGCCCACAAAGAAATTCTGGGACTGGAGCACATCGATAAGGTGATTGATTTGGACCAGTCGCCCATCGGCCGGACGCCCCGTTCCAATCCCGCCACCTATACCGGCCTGTTTACTCCGCTGCGGGATTTGTTCAGCCAATTGCCGGAATCCAAAATCCGTGGCTATAAACCGGGACGCTTCAGCTTTAATGTAAAGGGCGGACGCTGCGAGGC
>JANTFQ010000067.1 GCA_024763405.1 Calditrichaceae bacterium | reverse complement strand
AGCTGATGCAGGCGGTAGACGATTATGTTCCGACTCCTGAACGCGATATTGACAAACCATTCCTGATGCCGGTGGAAGATGTCTTTTCCATTACGGGCCGTGGAACGGTAGGAACCGGAAGAGTAGAACGTGGTGTTGTAAATGTTGGCGACGAGGTCGAAATTATCGGTTTGGGCACCAAACGTAAAACCGTATGTACCGGTGTGGAAATGTTCCGTAAATTGTTAGACCGTGGTGAAGCGGGCGATAATGTTGGTTTGCTGCTTCGCGGTGTAAATAAAGAAGATTTAGAACGCGGTCAGGTAATCGCCAAACCGGGTTCCATCACCCCGCATACGAAATTTAAGGGTGAAGTTTACGTATTAACAAAAGACGAAGGTGGTCGCCATACTCCGTTCTTCCAGGGTTATCGTCCTCAGTTCTATTTCAGAACAACGGACGTGACCGGTTCGATTGAACTTCCGGAAGGCGTAGAAATGGTAATGCCCGGCGACAATATTTCGGTAAAGGTAGAGCTGCTGAAAGAAATCGCCATGGAAAAAGAGCTGCGTTTTGCGATTCGTGAAGGCGGTCGTACGGTTGGCGCCGGCGTTGTAGCTGAGATTATTGAATAAGATAAATAAATGGAGATTGGCGTGGCAAGTCAAACGATTCGAATTCGCTTAAAAGCGTATGATCATAATTTAATAGATAAGTCGACGGATAAGATAATCCGTACAGCAAAATCAACCGGGGCGATTATTTCGGGCCCGATTCCTTTGCCGACCGATCGTTCTGTGTATACGGTTTTAAGATCGCCTCATGTGGATAAAAAATCACGTGAACAGTTTGAAACGCGGGTTCATAAACGATTGATAGATATCCTTAACGCAACTGGTAAAACCGTTGATGCGTTGATGAAGCTGGAATTACCTTCCGGTGTTGATATCGAAATTAAAACTTGATTGCGGAGAAAGTAATGGCTGGAATATTAGGTCACAAAATAGGAATGACTCAGATTTTTGACGAAGCCGGGCTTATGGTTCCCGTAACTATCGTTCAGGCTGGGCCTTGCGTAGTTACACAAATCAAAACGCAGGATACGGATGGCTATGAAGCTGTGCAACTGGGTTACGATGTAATAAAAGAAAAAAATACGGTGAAACCCCGTAAAGGAATTTTTGATAAGGCCGGTACAAAACCAAGAAGATATTTAATGGAGTTTGATTTTAGCGATACAGACGAGGTAAAAATTGGCGATGAAATTAAAGCCGATATTCTTACCGAGGGAAGTATGGTTCGAGTCAGCGGAATTTCAAAAGGTAAAGGTTTTCAGGGAACTGTCAAACGTCATAATTTTGCGATGGCAAACAAAACACATGGACAGTCTGACAGGTTGCGTGCTCCCGGATCGATTGGGCAAAGCGCCTGGCCGTCCAGAGTTTTTAAAGGAATGCGAATGGCCGGACGTATGGGTGGTGACCGGGTGACTTTAAAGAATGTTCAGGTAGTGAAAGTAGACGCAGAAAACAATCTGGTCTTTTTGAAAGGCGCGCTGCCGGGTGCAAAAAATACATTGTTGGAAATTAGAAAATAGAACCAAATGGTTTTAGGGTGAAATATGAAATTAAGTATATATGCTCAAGACGGTAAAGAAACAACTGCTAAGGCAGAATTGAATGAGAAAATTTTTAAGATAGAACCGGTTGATCATGCTATTTGGCTTGACGTCCGTTTGCTGAACGCGAACAAACGCCAGGGGACACATCAGAGCAAAGGACGCTCTTTTGTTTCGGGTGGCGGTAAAAAACCGTTTAAACAAAAAGGTACCGGCCGCGCCCGTCAGGGTACAACCCGTGCACCGCATCACGTTGGTGGTGGAAGGGTTTTTGGTCCCAGCCCCCGTACCTACCTGATGAAGGTAAATAAAAAGGTTAAAGCTTTGGCAAGGCGTTCTGCTTTGTCTTATAAAGCACGTGATGAGAAGATTTTAGTTGTCGAAAACTTTAATTACGACACACCTTCTACAAAGGCGATAACATCGATGTTGTCCGGTATGAATCTGACCGATAAAAAAGTGCTGCTATGCACCGCCGAGAATTCTGCTAATATCGTAAAATCCGCTGCAAACCTGTATAAAGTTCAGGTGCGGGAAGCCGTCACATTTTCAACGTACGATGTGCTGCGTGCCGATGCTGTTGTTTTTCAGGAAGGCGCTTTAAATAAAATAAATGAGGTTCTGGGGTAATGAAAGCCAAGCAATTAGTAATGCATCCGCTCTATACTGAAAAAATCGCAAATCTTCAGGATACCTTAAATAAATATGCGTTTAGGGTAGCGCGAAATGCGAATAAAATTGAAATAAAAAAAGCAGTTGAAGCGAAGTTTGAAGTAAAAGTAAAATCTGTACGCACCATGACTGTAAATGGCAAAGTACGTCAGCAGATGACCAAGGCCGGCAGATTTGAAGGAAAGCGTCCTACCTGGAAAAAGGCAATTGTTACTTTGGAAAGCGGACATAAATTAGAATTATTTGGAAACGCTTAAAATCGTTGTGGAGTTATAGATGGGTATAAAAACATTTAAGCCGAAAACACCAGGACAGAGATTTAAATCGGTCAGCGACTTTGCTCAGGTAACACGATCAGAGCCTGAAAAATCTTTGCTTGCTCCTCTGAAAAAATCCGGTGGACGAAACAACCTGGGCCGTGTAACGTCCTGGCATCGCGGCGGCGGCCATAAAAGACGTTATCGTATTATCGATTTCAAACGAAATAAATTTGATATTCCTGCGGTTGTGGATTCGATCGAATATGATCCAAATCGTACCGCCCGGATTGCCCTTCTGAAATATGTGGATGGTGAAAAAAGATATATTCTCGCTCCGGATGGTTTAAAGGTCGGAGACAAGGTAGTTTCCGGTGAGAATGCCGAAATTAAACCGGGTAATGCTCTTCCATTGGCAAAGATTCCGGTTGGATTAACCATTCATGCTATTGAGATGAAACTTTTAAAAGGTGCACAGCTTGTGCGCAGCGCCGGAACAGCCGCTCAGTTAATGGCCAAAGAAGGCAAGTTTGCTCTTATAAAATTACCTTCCGGTGAAGTCCGTAAAATACCGATTAACTGCTATGCCAGTGTTGGTCAGGTTTCGAATGTGGATCATATGAATATTTCAATCGGTAAGGCCGGGCGTTCGCGCTGGCTGGGACGCAGGCCGAATGTACGTGGTGTTGCGATGAATCCCGTTGACCATCCGATGGGTGGTGGTGAAGGCAAGACCTCCGGAGGAAGGCATCCGTGTTCACCGTGGGGACAGCAAAGTAAAGGTTTGAAAACACGTAAAAAAAGTAAAAAATCAGACGCTCAGATCGTAAAGCGTCGTAAATAGAAAGAGTTTTGTATGCCGAGATCAGTTAAAAAAGGCCCGTATATTGTAGAAAGTCTGGCCAAAAAAATTGATAAACTCAATGAAGATGGTAAAAAAGTGGTGGTTAAAACCTGGGCCAGAAGAAGCACGATTCCGCCGGAATTTGTAGGACATACCATCGCGGTGCACAATGGTCGTAAATTCATCCCTGTTTACGTGAGTGAAAATATGGTAGGGCATAAGCTGGGTGAGTTCTCACCTACGCGTACATTCCGGGGTCACGGCGGTAAATTAGCAGAACGCGTAACCCGTGTTCGATAAATCAGATGGAGTGCTGAATTAAGATGGAAGCAGTTGCAAAGACAAAACACGTGCGCATGTCGCCTTTTAAGGTACGACGTGTCTTAAATCTGGTTCGTGGTAAAAGTGTTCAGGAAGCATTGGATATGCTTCATTATACCAGAAAAAACGCCGCGGAACCGATTGCAAAAACCATTCATTCTGCCTTTGCCAATATTGGTCTGAAGGAAGAAGGTGAACGGATAGAAATGAAAGATGTGTTTATTAAAACCGCTTTTGCGGACGGTGGTCCCACTTTAAAACGGTTTCGTCCGATGTCCATGGGCCGGGCGGGTAAAATTCGTAAACGTACATCACATATTACAATTATCGTAGAACATACGGCATAAGCCGTAACAAAAGGAGATTCAGTTTTGGGTCAGAAAACACATCCCGTCGGATTTAGGCTGGGAATCGTAAAATCCTGGAATAGCAGCTGGTTTGATGAAAAAGACTTTGCTGTGAAACTGGAAGAAGATTTAAAGCTCAGGAAATACATTAAAAGCAGGCTGCAGAAAGCATCGGTTTCTAAAATTGAAATTGAACGGACAGCGAAACGGGTCATTCTGACCATTCATACTGCTCGACCGGGTATTGTTATCGGCAAAAAAGGATCGGAAGTCGACAAGTTGCGCGAAGAACTTCGGTCTCTTACAAATAAAGAAATTCAAATCAATATAAGTGAAATAAAAAAACCGGAAATGGATGCCTATTTGGTCGCTGAAAATGTCGCCAGGCAGTTAACAGGCAAGGTTAGTTTTCGCCGCGCAATGAAAAAATCCATTCAGTCCACGATGCGTATCGGTGCCCAGGGAATTAAAATTATGTGTTCCGGTCGTCTTGGCGGCGCCGAAATGGCCCGTACCGAACAGTATAAAGATGGACGAATCCCACTGCATACGCTGCGTGCGGATATCGATTATGCATCCTACACAGCCCAAACGACCTATGGCTCGATTGGTGTAAAAGTATGGATTTTTAACGGCGAAGTGATTGGCAAAAATTAGGTTGTAGCAGGAGCTGTATTTATGTTAATGCCCAAAAGAGTAAAATATCGTAAAAAACAACGTGGTAAAATGAAGGGCGTCGCCCAAAAAGGTAATTATATCGCGTTTGGAAAATATGGTTTAAAGGCAATGGAAAGCGGATGGATTACAAGCCGTCAGATAGAAGCGACCCGTGTTGCCATTACCCGTCACGTAAAAAGGGGTGGAAAAGTCTGGATTCGTATCTTCCCCGATAAGCCGGTTACCAACAAACCCGCCGAAACCCGTATGGGAAAAGGTAAGGGTTCACCGGAATACTGGGTAGCCGTAGTTAAATCCGGCCGTATTATGTTTGAGCTGGAAGGTGTGGATTTTGAGCTGGCAAAAGAGGCGATGCGTCTTGCCTCTCATAAACTACCCATTAAAACCAAATTTGTTGTAAATGAAGCGTAAGGTGGTTTTAAATGAAGAATAGAGAAGACTTAAAAGGTCTTACTATAAAAGAATTAGAGGATATGCTGGCTGAGCGGATGGATGAATTTGATAACCTCAATATCCAAAAAGCGACGCACCAGTTATCCAATCCAATTAAGCTGCGTGATGTGCGCAGGGAGATTGCCAGAATAAAAACCTTCATTCGTCAGCATGAACTGGCTGCCGAAGGTCAAACAGAGAACGTATAGGTATTTCAAAATGAATGAAGAACGCGGATTAAGAAAAACACGTACCGGTAAAGTTATCAGCACGAAAATGGATAAAACCATTACGGTTTCCGTAGTGCGCCGCTTGCAGCACCCGGTATATGGAAAATTTATTAAGAAAACCATTAAGCTGACAGCCCACGATGGCAATAACGAGTGCAGTGAAGGTGATATTGTAAAGATTATGGAAACCAGACCAATCAGCAAAATGAAAAGATGGCGTTTGGTAGAAATTCTTGAAAAAGTGAAATAAGGAATTTTAAAATGATTCAAGAATACACAAATTTAACCGCAGCAGATAACTCGGGCGCCCAAAAGGTGCAATGCATTCGTGTGTTGGGCGGTTCAAAGAAAAAATACGGTTATGTCGGCGATATTATTGTGGTCACCGTAAAAAGAGCCATTCCTAATGCAGGGGTAAAAAAAGGCGAAGTATCGAAGGCTGTTATCGTTCGGACAAAAAAAGAAATCAGACGTCCAGACGGATCTTATATCCGCTTCGATGAAAACGCCGCTGTTTTGATTAACGACCAAAATGAGCCCCGCGGAACCCGAATTTTTGGCCCGGTTGCACGCGAATTACGCGACAAACAATTTATGAAAATCGTGTCTCTGGCACCCGAAGTATTGTAAAAAGAATAGGTATAGAGATGAAGATACGTAAAAATGATACAATTAAAGTGATGTCGGGCTCCTATAAGGATAAAGGCAAAGTTGGAAAAGTCCTTAAAGTCTTTCCCGAAAAAGACCGCATCATTGTAGAAGGTGTACATATTATCAAAAGGCATACGCGCCCTTCACAGAAAAACCAGCAGGGCGGGATTGTTGAAAAAGAAGGTCCGATTCATGTTTCTAATGTGATGTATTATTCCACAAAATTTAATACAACCACACGTGTCGGATATAAATATCTGGAAGACGGAAGCAAAGTACGTTACTGTATCAATCCGGCCTGCCAGGGTGAAATTATTTCAGACAATGAATAGCGATTATAGAGGTTAAAAGAAAATGGCCGAGTATAAACCCAGGTTAATAAAAAAATATAACGAAGAAGCCGCGCCGCATCTTCAAAAGAAATTCGGATATAAAAATATCCACCAGATTCCGCGTCTGGAGAAAATAAGTATCAATGCTGGCGTTGGAGAAGCAATTCAGGATTCCAAAGTTCTGGACAGCGTAGTTTCGGATTTGGCCCTTGTTACAGGTCAGAAACCGGTAATTACAAAGGCTAAAAAATCCATATCTAATTTTAAGCTGCGTCAGGGAATGAAAATCGGCGCTAAGGTAACTTTGCGCAGAGAGAAAATGTGGGAATTCCTGGACCGCTTCATTTCAGTATCTGTACCCCGTATCCGGGATTTTAGAGGGTATTCGGATAAGGCGTTCGACGGCAGAGGTAACTATTCTTTGGGTGTGAAAGAACAGATTATTTTTCCGGAGATAAATGTAGATAAGATTGACAAAATCAGGGGCATGGATATTACTTTTGTAACCAGTGCAAATACAGATGAAGAAGCTTACGAGCTGCTTTTATCCCTTGGTTTTCCCTTTAAAAAACAGCAACAATAACATCGAGGTGTCAATTGGCTAAGAAAAGTTTGGTAGTTAAGTCAAAACGTAAACAAAAATTTGAAGTGCGTGAATACAATCGTTGCAGCAGATGCGGCCGTCCGCGTGGCTATCTCCGTAAATTCGGAATCTGTCGCATATGTTTTAGAGAGTTAGCGCTGCAGGGTGAAATACCTGGTATCGTTAAAGCAAGCTGGTAGTTTGTAAAAGGAGACAAGTAAATGTCAATGACTGATCCCATTGCGGATTATTTAACCAGAATTAGAAACGCTCAGCAAGCCGAGCATAAATATGTGGATATTCCTGCATCTAATATGAAACGAAAGATGTCACGACTTCTTTTAGAGCAGGGATTTATCAAAAAATATATCGTAATAGAAGACGGTAAGCAGGGGCTTGTTCGAATTTGGTTAAAATATGATAAGGATAATAATCCTGCCATAAGCAAAATTATCCGGGTAAGTACTCCCGGAAGAAGAAAATATGTAGATGTTGATAATCTGCCCCGTGTTATGAATAATATTGGTATTGCCATTATGACTACTCCGCGGGGAGTGATAACCGCTAACGAAGCTAAGCGCCAGAATGTGGGCGGCGAAGTTTTATGTTACGTATGGTAATGCAAGTAAGAGGAGAGTAGAAGTGTCGCGAATCGGTAAATTACCAGTAACCATACCAGAAAATGTGACAATCGACCTGACAGAGACTAACCTGTTGACCGTAAAAGGTCCAAAGGGCGAGCTGCAAAAACAGTTTTCGGATAAAATGGCCCTGACGGTTGAAGACAATCAATTGAAGGTGGCCATAAAGGAAGAGAATAAATTCAGTAATTCACTGCACGGGTTAACTCGTTCGTTGATTTTTAATATGGTCGAGGGTGTTACAAATGGTTATTCCAAAAAATTAGAAATCGTCGGCGTTGGATACAAGGCAGAGATGAAGGGTAAAAAACTGCTTCTAACCATCGGCTATTCGCATCCCATTATCCTGGCTGTTTCGGATGATATTACCATACAGACCCCATCTCCTACGGAAATTATCGTTTCCGGTATTGATAAGGAACTGGTTGGGTTGGTTGCTGCGAAAATCCGCAGTTTCCGTAAACCGGAGCCTTATAAGGGTAAAGGGATAAAATACTCTGGCGAATATATCCGCCGTAAAGCAGGTAAAACTGCCGGTTAATGTACTGGAGCAGAAGTGGTTTGCAGTTTTGCTACTTCGTATTGAAAGTTATACCGCCGGCCATTATCGCAATATAATTGTAAAGCGGTACAAATAAACAGGAATTACAGAAAATGCCAAACAAGAGAAAAAAAAGAGTTTTTGGAACCAGTGAAAAACCACGGCTGGTCGTATACAGGAGTTTGCGGTATATGCATGCACAGCTGATTGACGATACAAACGGCAGTGTGCTTTTAGGCTTAACCGACAAATCGAAAACAGTGGTAACTGCGTTAAAAGATGCCAAAACAAAAACTGAAAAATCAAAAGCATTGGGTAAGGTTTTTGCAGAGCAGGCCAAAAAGAAAGGCGCCTCCAAAATCATCTTTGATCGTAACGGATACATTTATCACGGCCGGGTAAAAGCATTTGCCGAAGGTGCACGTGAAGGTGGTTTAGATTTTTAAAAGCTATAGGAGTTAATAGTGGTAGAACGAATTAATGCGGGCGAAGTTGAGCTTAAAGAAAAAGTAGTAAATATCAACCGTGTGGCGAAAGTTTTAAAGGGTGGACGCCGTTTTTCTTTTAACGCGATTATCGTTGTCGGCGACGGCAATGGAATTGTTGGCCTTGGTTTGGGTAAGGCGAATGAAGTTGTAAGCGCCATCGCCAAAGGTACGGAACAGGCTAAAAAAAATCTGATAAAAGTGGACCTGATTAACGGAACGATTCCGCATCCTGTAAAAAGCAAATTCGGCGCAGGATATGTGGTTATGCAACCCGCCTCTCCGGGTACCGGTGTAATTGCAGGCGGGCCTATCCGCGCAATCTGTGAAGCGGCCGGAATTACCGATATTTTAACGAAATCGATTGGCTCCTCAAATCCGCACAATATGAGCAAGGCTACATTTTTTGCGCTCGGTAATTTATTAAGCGCCGAAAAAGCGGCTAAAAAAAGAGGCATTTCAATACAAAAAGTTTTTCACGGTTAGAACGCTTAAGGATAGCATAAAATGGCAAAAGCTAAAATTAACGAGATAAAAATCACCCAGATTAAAAGCGCAATCGGCAGTCCGGTTAATCAAAAGCGGACTATCGAAGCACTGGGCATTAAAAAAATGAATCACAGCGTTGTGCATAAAGCCACACCGCAGATTTTGGGAATGATTAATACAGTCAGGCATCTGGTTAAGACTGAAGATGTTTAAGAAAGGGTGTTTTGATACATGGATTTAAGTCAATTACGTCCGGCTAAAGGATCGACAAAAAATAAGAAAAGACGCGGCAGAGGCGAAGGTTCCGGTTTAGGCGTAACGGCCGGCCGCGGACATAAAGGTTACGGCTCCCGCGGCGGTTCCAAAAAACGGGCCTGGTT
>JANTFQ010000066.1 GCA_024763405.1 Calditrichaceae bacterium | reverse complement strand
ATTATCGTTTATTAATATTCTCTATTTGGAATTAAAACATTTTTAGGCAGTCTACTAACTTTAATATATTTAAAAAAGTATAAAAGATATAATTGGAAGTTTCTTTTTCTAATTTTATTCCAGTAAAAGAAAGATATGTGTTCATATTTACAGGTTCAATTTAAAGTGTTAGAGAAAGTCTGGCTGACTTAAGGTATATAAAATCCTGCTTATTTTTCATCAATGCAAAATGCTTAAAACGCATCTCTGTATTACCTGTAAGAAATGGGAAATAGCTATTCAAAAAAAAACGGTCACATCCAAAGCCAAAATTTTCTATTGAAAGAGAAATATTATAAACAACTGGTTCCCAGACATAGCCTGAGGACCAGTTGTTATTAAAACACAATTTAAACGAAAATTCTATTACAAATCAACGCAAAAGTGTCATTTTACGATACAGAAAGTGTTGAACACCAGCTTCGCTAACTGCAGTTAATTTATAAATATAAATCCCGCTTGCTACCGATCGGCCGGAATTATCGTTGCCCTTCCAAATAACTTTATGGATTCCCGGTTCAGTGTGGATGTTGAGTAAATCATTCACCAATCTTCCGTTAATATCATAAATTTGAATCGTTACCTGGCTGTTTTCAGGTACGCTAAACGCAATTTGGGTTTGCGGATTAAAAGGATTTGGATAGTTCTGCAATAAAGTAAAATCCTCAAGGACAGGTGCACCGTTCTGTGATTCCAGATCTCGGCGTGGCATAGGAGGCCCCATGATCGTCCATCGGTTCATTCTGACATCATACACCGCTGTCTCTTCCCCAACATCATTGCCAATTTCTATCTTTATCGGGCAAGCATCGGCAGTGTAGTTTTGTAATGTGGGCTGCATATCGATATGGTTAGCCACGTAGGAAACAAGCCCATACGAACTATCAATCAAAACAAAACTCATACCTAAAAGCCCTGTATCTTCTCCGGAAAGATAGCTCCATATAAGGGTGTCATCAGTCGCGATGAAATTTTCCCAATTATCAACACGGGTAAAACTTCCAGCAGGAATAACGGCTTCGTATGAGCCTACCATAATTTTTACAGTTTCAGTTTCAAAATTGAAGGCGTCCGTATTTTTGTTTAAAACGTATTTTTGATAAACAAAGAGTTGGTCATCACCCTCATAAAAGGCAATTTTGGAAGCGAGTGTTGTTAATTCTTCAAACGGCAGGATAGAACCCTCGAATTCTGTGAATGGATATGCTTTCGTTTCCGCCGCATCTACTGCAACTAAATTGGAACCGCCAGAACCATACATTAACAAATCTTTAACATAAAATGGTCCATCTACACCATTTTTACCAATTATTTCACCGTCAAACTCCAGCGCTATTGTACCTAAGCCGGCATCTAAATATCCGGATTGTGTCCCGATATCAAGTTCTTTGCCTGTTTTATCAAATAATTTTGCACTCCAATTATAATTGCCGGCATATCTTATATCAACGCCAACATCAACATGCAGGATATCATATAAACCGTTATTGTTTGTATCAATTCCATAGTCATCGTTATGCCCGTTTAAAATAATATCCAATCGTTCAAACTGGTCGTATTGATATGCTTTTGTCTCATATGCCGATTTCAATATATCCACCAAAAGGAGGCCATCATCATGAAGCTCCGTTAAAGTTAGATCTCTCAATTTGAATGAACCATTCTGAAGGTTGCTGTAGATTTTATTGCCATCAAAAACCAGCGTTACCGTATGCGTTCCGGCGGAGAAATCATTTTCAAAAGAAGTGAACTGAATAAAATTTCCGGCCTCATCTTCTAAGTTACCACTGATACAATATTTTCCGGCAACATCAATGTCTACACCAACTTCGATACGCAACTCGTCGAAAAGGCCATTATTATCAAGGTCATTTCCATAATCATTAAAAGAACCATTAAATTTTGAAAGCGACTTCGATACAGAGATAATAGTGGCTTCTTCTCTGGTAAAAACAGGAGCCTGTTGACGGTTGGCATGCACAACAATATTGTAAATACCACCAGATTGGGTATTCGAATAAATATATTTATAAACACCATCTCCGGCAATATCGTCACCATTGGTGCCATCGTCGAACAATGTTATTTCTTCAGATGTTCCATCCGGTTTGCGTACATTAGCAGAAACGGTAGCATTTGTGAGTGCTGCACCATTTTCAGTTAAAGTCGCCTGAAAAAGGACCTGCCCGGAATTACGGTAGAAATCGGCGTCTGTAGAAAACGCTAATTCAACCGCACTGTTTTCCAGAAAAGCAACGGCCCCATATCCTTCACCGTCTGCAGACGGGACAGTAACTCCATTTACCTCGAACTGCCAGTCTCCGGCTACGGGATTATTTATCAAATACCCTTCATAACGCAGGCCATTTATTTGTTCGTATGAATAAAAAGAAATATCCGGATTAATGCCTGCTTCGGTCTGGTCAATACGTTTTCCATTAGGATCGATTACAACTAAATCGAGGTCGCCTTCACCCCAAAGTATCTGCAAAGCGCCCCTGGTTGCGGCGTCAACGGTAATTATTTTCGTTTGCACTTCACCGGTTTTAATCACATCCACCATGCTCTTCGTATGTGGAAGTAATTTTTCGGTTTGAGTAATCGCAAATTTATTTACATTCTGTACAGAGTTTAACGAAGCATGATTAATAAATGCACTAATATCATTTGAAGCCGATGCCAGAACCGGACCCGTACTACTACTTAAATTTAGCGCAATCTTTGCTAAGGATGAAGACATTGACGCTGGTTTTATATAGGGTAATAAAGTATTAAATATATCATCCGATTTATATAATCCGGAATGTTCGGAGTATTCATCTTCTGAGAGAAATTCATGGGGAACTGCATAGTCTAACCAGTTAACACTGTAAACCGGTACAACCAAATCATCATCTCCGGGCAGATACCAGGCACCATTATCATCCGGGTTATGATTACCAGCCATCGTGATATAATCGGTATTTTCATTCTCTCCGGTGTACATATTGAATAAAAGCATATTTGCAGTGCTCAATTCTTCACCGCCCGGCGCCAGAAAATTTGTAACCAGTGATACCGGGTATCCCGTAGCAATATCTAACAATATTGCAACGCCCTGAGCATAATCGGCCAGAGGCGATCCGGCGTTTGGCGTCCCTAACATTATGAGGTCGGCAATATCATTATGATTGCGGATATAATCACGGGAATCCAGGCCGCCTTTACTGTGGGAAGTGATAATAATTTTATCCACCCCGTATTTTGTACGCATCTTCTCTACTTCTTCGGCAATCAATGCGCTGTTATGCTCGATACTTGAAACCTTACCAACTTCAATCGCCTGGTTTTCAATTTTTAAATTATTCAATTCAGGTTCCCAAAGCTCTTCCCACATGCCGGGTTCCCCAAACAGAAAACCATGAACCAATAGAACCGGCCGCCAGGCATTAAGTGTACGCAGGGCAACCCAGTCGATGGCCGTACACCAATATTCACCGGAGCCTTCATTAGCCACATCAATATCAATACGTATTTCATTAACAGCCGGTGTAATTGGACCGCTTGTGGAATAGTTTGGAAATTTTACGTCATGAATATCTACATCAAAACCGTTATAGATCCAGGTATTATTTTCTCCTTCCAAATACCCAACTTCTTTTCCGTTGAAAGACACGCGGTCTCTTTCCGGTTCAAATGAGGTTACATTCGCATTGTTATCCACGTCATAGGCGGGCATTTCGATTCGAAGTTTTTCGGGAATTAAACCCTGGCCTATTAAGAAATCGGCATTAACCAGATGTCCATCCTGGTCCACTTCACCCACAAAACGCGTTACATTCAAATTGATAATCAACGGGCCGCTGCTGCGAAAACTGCAACCGGTATCCAGATAAGGGCCTTCGTTAATTACAAAGACCTGATCGTTTGCTTCGGGTGGGTCAAAAGGTGATGTTGTGGCCGATGTGGAACTTGCTATCTCACTACAATTTTCACCCTGTACATCCTGGGCTAATATTTTTAAAGGGAATAACATATAAAGCATCAATAAGAAGCTTAAACCAATTATAAAATTCGATTTTTTATGTTTCATAATGAATTTTCCTTTTTGTTATATTTTATAAACAACTTGTTTTTGGGTACTACCCGGTAAAAAATTGAATACGGTACTGATTTGTCCTTTAGCGTTTTCCCGACCTCTCGCAAACCGCTCCATAAAATGATAATATCCGAGTCCAATTCCAGTAATTTTACTGAATTTATCGAAGGTATGGTATATGAATTTTGCGGAGTTAAAACGAAAACTTCTGATTTCTTTTTTGAATGGCAGGATAAAAAAAGATCATTGTTTGCCCAGTATGGATCTTTGTCCCAGGTAAACATCTGGTGAAGCGGAATATGTGACCACCATTCTTTTTGACGGTAACGCGTATCTACCCATAACAAATAATATCCTTCTTCAGAAGCATAAGCTTTGAATAGAGACGGCGCTGTTTTTGTCATCCGTTCCGGGTTCGTAAAGTCAGAGCCGCTTTTAACCGTATGTTGATGGTAAATGCCACGTTCACTGTAAAACAGATGTAACGTATTTTGCCAACCAAAAATCTTTAAATTTCTGATGACAGCGCTACCCTGATGCTTTGGTTTCAATTTGAATGATTGCACCCAGTGTTCCCCGGCATCGGTTGCTTTCAGGATCATAATTTTGGGACTGCGTATTACCTTTTTATCCCGTCTTGCTTCTTTAAACAGAACACTGAAGGAAAGGTAAATGGCATTCTTGTGGAGGTTCATTACCGGAACTGAGGTTATGGTTTCTCCCTCTGAAAATGAATATACCCCAATAACATCCGACCATTTTAAACCCATATCCAAACTTTTTCTCAGATATATTCCCTTTTGGTTAGAATAAATAAGCCATAAAATATCTGCTTCATCCGTAACCGTAAAATCTGACAAGGGGATTGATGGTAACATTTTCCCGACTTCTGTTTTTAGTGTTCTTCCTGAACTGTTCATTTTCAAACGGTTGAGCCCCTTCTGCCACCAAAAAAAATAATCCTGGCCATCTTTAGTAATCAGGTAAAAACGCTTATGGGGACTGTTTCCAGGTGTAACAGGTAGTTTTATAGAGGAAATAGGGACCTTTTGTTTTGGGTTAAATTTAACGAAAAAAGCCGTTTGATTAGCCAGATAAACAAGATGCAAATTCCCGGCGTCATCCGAATCAACCGTAAACGAAATTTTGTCATTGGAGACAATCTTATTAAAATAACGTAAACCAGCCGTCAGACGTGTTTGACTGATTCCGTTTTTTCCATATAAACAAATAAAAACAAATAGAACTTTTACAAACATCTTTAATCGCATATTGAACCCAAAAGGAAACAAAATTTTATCAATAAACTGCTCTGGAAACAGTGTTTAAAAAAGCAGGCTCACTATTAGGGAGGCTTCTTTTTTAGATTTTGAAATAAGTAGGCTTTTTGTGAAATAAAAAATAAGAAAAACGTATGCGTTTGAAACTTAAGATTACACAGATAATTTTGAATGTTTTTGTATACAATACTCTTTTGATCAATATACCAAAACGTATTTGAAATTAAAAAGAAAGTTTTAAAAAACAGATTAATCCATTCTGTCTTTTGCAGTTGTAGTACGAATTTTTCCCTTTTTATATTCATAGGAACCGATGTGTTTTATTTATGCCTGCTCTATTTATTGGTATCCAGAGCAACCTAAAAATAACTATTTTTAAAAATCCGATTACTATATAAAGTTCTCTAATTATCCTGTTTTTGCAGAAATAATTTTTAGCAATAAAATATAACTGTAAGAAACTATATATTTCTTTGTCCTGTAGAGATTCACTTTGCTTGGTAACTACTCTTTCATCATTTCATTCTTCAATTCGCAAATATTTATCTGAATAGATAATAGGCTTATAATCAAGGCTACTAAAGTAAAAAATACAATTCCGCTGCTTAAACCGGGTAACCCATTATTACAGAAACCGGCTTTTTAAACCCTTTCTTGTACAACATTATGTGGTTGGCATATCTATCGTTTTTTGCTAAGCCGCTTTTTTATTTTACCTGAGTTAACCGGCTTTTATTTTTCGTTTCCTGCTTTGGTAAAAAAGTTTTACCCCCATCAACGGACAGAAATACTTGATTACCTGTGGCTGTCCATCCGGTTTGTTTATCCCGGAAATAGACGTCATATAATTCAGTGTCCATTGTGCAATTGCCTTTAGACCAGGAAATACCGCCATTTGTAGTTTTAAGAATAACCGCTTTATTTTTTTCGTGATTGAACCCAACGGCTATGCCATTTGTCTCGTTGAAAAAGAAAAGTGCGTTGACGTTTCCGATAAACATATTTGTTTGTGGCAGCCAGGTTTTTCCCCCATCCTTTGTTCGGAATATTAAACCATATGTATGCTCTTTTTCCATGTCATTGTTCCAACCGCAAGCATAACCATTCTTTTTATCTCTAAAATAAATGGATTGAATCCAGTCTGCATGATTACAATTTTGACGCTGCCAGGTTTTCCCGCCATTCGTTGTTATTAAAATAATTCCACGGGCATTTCCCGAATCATCCGCCCCAGCAACCCAGCCTGTATTTTCATCCAGGAAAAATATATCTTCGAAACAAGCGTGGATATTTACACCTTGCTTTTCCCATGTTTTTCCGCTGTCAATCGTTTTCAGAATAAGTCCCTTCTCGCCAGAAGCCCAGCCTGTTTTCAAATCAATAAAATGAATGGCATTTAGCACAGTGTCATTTATTTTTTTTTGAACTTTCCAGGAATCCCCGCCATCAGTGGAACGTAAAATAATTCCCTCCCATGTTTCCCGGTTAAATCCTACCGTAACACCATTTTTTTTATCTGTAAAATAAATCGAGTTAAGGGAAAGTTGAGCTTTTGCATGCTGTACAATCCAGTGCTTACCCCCGTCAATCGTTTTTAAAATCGTTCCCTTCTTCCCCGAAGCCCAACCGGTATTTGCATCCACAAAATGGAGGGAATAAAATTCATTATTGCAGAATCTTTTCATTACCATGCCGGATGTGCTTTGCCCATATAAAGGAATACTTATAACGATAATAAATAGTAAGAGGAGCGAGCGTAAAGTCATATGCATTCCAATCGTTTTATTTCCCGATCTGTTCGATATTCATTTCTACCAAATGACCCAGCAAAATCTGTATAAAACCAAGGGGACTCAGAACAATGGTGGCAATTAAGATATAGCCTATTATATTATTAATTTTTATTATGAATTTAAGATGTTCCATTTTTTTAGATCAGGTATATGAATGTTAATTCACCCTGATATATGTCAATTTTTATGCCAGCATACATAAATCGCTGTATTTTAGAAGGATAGGACAGAGAGGTAAAATGGAAGTTTTATAAAAATGGAAACTCCGGTTGGCAGTGGTTCATTAAATTTGACGTTTTATTCAATAACTATGCGCGTATGCAGCGTAAAAATAGGGAAATATGGAAATGGAAACTTCAGTTGGCAGCAGTCTAAAAGCTATAATCAGCGCTCTCGATTGACAGCTCCTTTAAAATTTTCTGTAAGGCTGTTCTGGAGATACCAATCTCTTTTGCAGTTATTGAAATATTCCCCTTATTCCGGGCAAGCGCCTGTTCAACAAACGTTTCTTTAAATTCCTTAAGCACATTATTACGTGCAAATTCATAGGGCATTGTGGATATATCAGAAGTTCCTAATTGGAAATCTACTGCTCGTATTTCTTTTTGGGTACTGTTAAGCAAGGCACGTTCCACTACATTTTTTAACTCTCGTACATTGCCTGGCCAGTCATAGGCCTGTAACATTCGTAAAGCACTTTGTGTAAATTTTTTATCTTGTATCTTGTTTCGTTTACAAAAATTTTTCATGAAAGTGAAAGCCAGAGGAATTATATCTTCATTACGTTTTTTTAACGGCGGAATAAAAATCTCATAAGTAGCAATCCGGTAGTAAAGATCCTCCCGAAAGCTTCCATCTTCTACTAATTTTTTAAGATTCGTTTTAACGGCTGCAATCAGCCTAAAATTTACTGAGATTTTTTTTGTACTGCCAATGGGCTGAATTTCCTTTTCCTGCAAAGCACGCAATAATGCAACCTGACCACGTGTAGAAAGGTCTTCCAGTTCATCCAAAAATAGTGTACCCCCTTCCGCCAATTGTATCTTACCCGGTTTTTTATCAACCGCTCCTGTAAAGGAGCCCTTTTCGTAACCAAACAATTCGCTTTCCATTAAAGAATCTGTAAATGCGCCACAATTGACGGCCATGAATGATTTATTATTAATTATGCTACTTTCAAAAATGTACCGGGCTAACACTTCTTTACCTGTGCCGCTGGCCCCTGTAATCAGTACAGGCGTATCGAAACGAGCCACCCGAAAGGCATCAGCAAATATTTTTCTCATTATTGGTGATTCAGTTATAATGCTGTCAGAATGGAAAACCTTTGCATTAAATTTATTTAAAACGTTTTTTATCAAAATTTTAAGTTCGGTTAAATCGGACGATTTAACAAAATAATCTACGGCACCTTCTTTTTGAGCTTTCTTTGATAAAGTATGTACATCAAGATTGGTAACCATAATTACCGGTAGCCAGGGATATTGCTGCCGCAAAAACGGAAGAATTGCCATTCCTTCGTATTCCGTCTTCATTGAAATGTCTAAAAGTAACAAGGCCGGAGTTTCCTGTTCGATTAATTTTATCCCTTTTGAAGTATTATTAGCACCAATTACTTTAAACTCATTCTTTAAAGCTTGTTCATAAGCATTTAGGAAAAATGGATCATCATCAATCATCAAAATTGTTGTTTCCATTATACAGCCTCATAGTTAGTAGTGCCTTTGTTCCTTTACCCTGGTTGGCAGAATGTAAATTGATTCTGCCACCAAAGGGTTCAAGTAGTTTTTTTGAATGATATAGTCCCATTCCGGTTGAATTTTTTGTAGAATAGCCCAGGACAAAAAGCTTTTCTGTCCCGGCAGGCAGACCCTTGCCATAATCGCGGATAGATATTTGTACAGTACTTTCATCTTCCTGAACAATGGAAATATCTATTGGCTTTTCTTTTTGACCGTCCATAGCTTCCAGAGCATTTTGCAACACATTCCCTGTTATTTGAGTAAAATCCTTATCCGGGATAAGAGCAAACAACTCTGATTGTCCGCTTTCATTCCGAAACGAAACCCGGGTAAATTGGGGAAATCGATTAATGGCCGATGATAATTTGCTAACGATATCTGTCCTGAACAGAACTTCTACATTCCGGCGCATCAGAGCTAACTTTTCTTTCAACTCTTTTAACTCTTTTTGAAGATGGATAAAGGATGCCGGACGGGTAAACGAATTATTTACATTTTTTTTCACCATTTTTTGGATGGTTAAAATATGTTTTCGTAACAGGTTTTTTTGATAAAGGCTGGCATAGAATCTATTTAAATTGATTAATAATGGCATCGT
>JANTFQ010000065.1 GCA_024763405.1 Calditrichaceae bacterium | reverse complement strand
AAGGAGTGTTCTAAAGGAAATCCGATGATACCGAATTTACGAGATTTCATTTAAAATATCCCAGAAAGATGGAAAGGAGACGGCTGTGCAATCAGGATCATCCAGAATTATTTCTTCTTCTGTTAAAAGATTTGCGATGGCAAACGACATTGCAATTCTATGATCGCCTTTTGTTTCAATCCGACCGCCTTTAAATTTTACAGGCCCGGTTAACTGAAATCCATCATCAAACTCTTCAACGGGAATTCCGGTGGCCCGCAGATTTTCGACAATCATCGAAATACGGTCCGATTCTTTATAGCGCAGCTCTTTTACATGGCGCAGGATAAACGGGCCTTCCGCCTGTGACGCCAGAATAGCAAGAACGGGTATTTCGTCGATAATATTGGCATTTAATTCCCGTGGAATAGCGCAGTTTTGCAGCTGACTGTTCTGAACCGTGATGGTTCCGGCCGGTTCCGGGAAAGAGGAGGTTTCTTCGATAGAAAAATTTGCGCCCATCATTTTTAAAACCTGTAAAAAGCCGGTTCGGGTTGGATTTAACGACACATTTTGAATGGTCAGATTCGATCCGGGTAAAAGAAGTGCGGCAACGATAAAAAAAGCGGCGGAGGAAAAATCACCCGGAATGGTCATCGATAAATCGGGAATGTTTATGGCAGATGAACTGAATAAAGATTTTGTTCCATCTTCATTTAAAACCTGTCGAAGGCGCAGCATCCGTTCGGTATGATCGCGGGTGGATGTATTTTCGATTAATTCGGTTTCACCAGCAGCATTTAAACCGGCCAACAGGACAGATGATTTTACCTGGGCGCTGGCAACCGGAAGCGCATAGCGAATGGCTTTCAACTTTTTAACCGGGCTAAAATGCATAGGAAGAAAGCCATTCTCTGATTCTATCCGGGCGCCCATTTGGGTAAGTGGCTTCAGGACTCTGTCCATCGGCCGGCGTGATAAAGAGGCGTCTCCGGTAAGTGTGGTTTCAAACGAAAGCCCCGATAAAATACCGCTTAAAAGACGGGCGGTAGTACCCGAATTCCGGGCGTCAAGAGGCTTTGATGGTTTTTGCCACTCTGTTACCGGTTTACCGGTAATACGCAGTACACGACCATCGTAGTGCCATTGAATGCCAAGCTGCTCCAAACAACTCAGGGTGGCTTTACAGTCGTTATTAAAATTAAAATTGGAAAATTCCGATTTTCCGGGATAAAGGGCTGCAAAAAGAGCTGCCCGGTGTGAGATAGATTTATCACCGGGCAGTTTAATCGTTCCGTGTATTTTTTTCATTTTAACCGTGGTATGTATGTTCGGTGTCGGGCTTGGATTTTTTTCGTTTGATAAAGCTGTCCGCGAGGATAATGACGCCGATAAGAATCAATAAGGCAGGCCAGTATGTGGAATAGAAATCTTCCACAATCCAGAGCGGCATTAAATCAAAATAATTTATTATAAACGGAAGCCCACCCACAAAAAACAGAAATGTCCAGATGAGATTGGACATCTTTTTCCGTCCCACTAAAAAACAGACGAGATTCGAAAGTGAAAGGCTCAACAATACTAATCCGCTGCCAAGTCGATCGTTTACAGGAATAATACCTATCTGCATCGCCAATAGAATCATTAAGAACAGAATAAAGAAAACCGCGCCGAGAATCCCTTTTCTATCGGAATTATGAAGCGAACGGTTTATAAAAACGACCGCCAATAATAAGCTTAACCCTTCCGCAATGGTCAGGCGGCTAAAGTCGAATAAATCAAAATGATTTAAAAACAAAACGACGCCAAAAAAGATGAGCAGCCAGGCCGTGAGTTTACTTTTTCGCATTACGCAGCCCCATCTGTTCCAGAATAAGAACCGGGAGAATCAAGCGGTTTTTCGGGAAAAATAAACATCATGACAAGATAAACCAGAATCCCAATACCCACAGATGCCAGGGAAAGCAATACATAAAGAAGGCGTACGATTCCCGGGTCCATATTTAAATATTCGGCTAAACCGCCACAGACCCCGGCCAGCATTTTATCGCTGCGTGAACGGTAAATCGAAGAAGATTTCGAAGCAGGTTCCGTTTCCGGAATATCCTTTACTTTTTCAGAATGTGCAGCGGGTTCATCAGAATCTGTGTTTTTATTATAAAGCAGAAAAACACCGAGTAAAATTAGTATGACGGCCCAAATCATTTGCCAGGGAATATCCCACATTTGCAGATAGTGGAAAAAGCCCATTTGTCTGAGAATAAGCGCAATTCCAGCAATAATTAAAAGAGAACCCCAAAAGAGCGTTTTATCTGAACCCTTTTTTGGTTCACCTGTTTCGGTTTCATCCGTGTATTCCCTGTTTTCGGGAATTATAATTACGGCGGCGATATAAATAATCAGGCCAACTCCGCCAAAAAGTGTAATAATAATCCAAAGAATTCGTACCAGTATCACATCAATCGAAAAATATTCCGCTAAGCCGCTGCAAACGCCTGAAATTATCCGGTCGTGCCGTGAACGGTATAAGCGTTTCACAGGTTCTGATGTAAAATTATCCATTCCGTGTCCTCCATCGCTGAGTCTGGTTTAATGGACGAGTTTAATCGCTTAAATGTTTCAAATATTTTCAATTGACAAAATTTCATAGCGTAACAAACCGGCAGGAACCTCAATTTCTGCCACATCCCCCACTTTTTTCCCAATCAAACCTTTGCCCACAGGAGAAGAAATAGAAATTTTATTCTGTTTCACATCGGCTTCCTCGGAAGCAACGAGTGTATAGGTGTATTCCTTATTGCGTTTCAGGTCCTTCACTTTTACAGAATTCAGGATAGAGACCTCCTCGGTGCCGATTTCATTTTCATCGATGGTACGGGCACGGGCAATGCTGTCCTGCAGTCTCATAATTTTTGTCTCTAAAAAAGAGAGCTCTTCCCGTGCTGCGTGGTATTCTGCGTTTTCTTTTAAATCACCGTGTTCCCGCGCTGTCGCTATTTTTTCCGATACAATGGGTCGTTTAACAAATTTTAATTCGTGCAGCTCTTCCTTAAGCTTTTCTAATCCTGCTTCAGTCATATAGACAAATTCCAAGTCTAATTCCTTTCTTAATATATGATGCGCTATAAAATGTAAAAAAGATGTTAAAAATTATCAAGTAGAAGTATTTAATTTTGAAATATCCTCTACACGTTCAACGGTAAAAATACCCGGGAGCTTGCGAATACTGGCCATCGTTTTGGTAAGATGGCGCAGATCCTTAACTTCGATATCCAATTGCCCTTTGGCGTACATATCTTCCACGCTAAAATAGACACTGATAATATTTATCTCCTGTTTGGAAATACATTGTGTAATATCCTGCAGTAAGTTTTTCCGCTCTTCGCCCAGTATAGAAAGATGCACCTGGAAGGTTTGCTGATCGTCAATATCCCATTCCACATCAATCACCCGCTCCTTATCATCGTAGAGCTTGATCATATTTTTACAGTCCGTCCGGTGGATGGTAATGCCCTTCCCTTTCGTCAAATAACCAATGATACGGTCTCCCGGTACCGGCTGGCAGCATTTTGCGAAATGCAGCAGCATATTGTCGATACCGTGTACCCGAATCCCTGTATCACTACGGGCACGTTTTAAATATTTAATGAAGAAATTATCCGGCTTTTTATCTTTTTCGTCTATTACAGGAAATAATTTCTGCCCAATTTTTTCAACGACAAATTCGCCGCGGCCAATGGAAACGCGTAGGCTGTTCATATCCTGAAAGCCAAAAGAACTAAGGCATTCGATCACTTTTGGGCTATCCGGTGTTAATTTGTATTTCTTAAGATATTTGACTAAAATTTCATTGCCAATCTGCAGGGTTTGCGCCTTCTGCTCATCCCGCAGCACCTTTTTTATCCAATGCCGGGCCTTACTCGTTTTAACAACAGATAACCAGTCCTGACTTGGTTTCTGATTTTGAGAAGTAATAATTTCAAT
Organism: Calditrichaceae bacterium; assembly: GCA_024763405.1. Lineage (GTDB taxonomy): Bacteria > Calditrichota > Calditrichia > Calditrichales > Calditrichaceae > JANTFQ01. The sequence goes on along the minus strand of JANTFQ010000065.1, from coordinate 5,588 downwards.
CTGCTGCCCACTCTTCAGCGTGGTACGCAAGGCGACTATCTTCCCATTAACCTTTGCGGCAATACATTGATTTCCCACGTTTGTATGAATGGCATAGGCAAAATCAATGGGTGTGGAATTCCGTGGTAGTTTAATTAAATCTCCATTTGGACTAAACACAAAAACCTCATCCTGAAAAAGGTCAATTTTCAGGTTTTCCATAAAATCACCGGGGTCGCGCTCCTGCATCTGTCGTTCCAGCAGGTCTTTTACCCAATTTAAGTGATCTTCAAACTGTGTTTTACCGTGCAGATCTTCTTTATATTTCCAGTGGGCAGCAATGCCGTCTTCCGCCATTTCGTGCATCGCGGTAGTCCGAATCTGGATTTCAATCATTCTGCCCTTAGGCCCCACCACCGTCGTGTGCAGGGATTGATACCCATTGATTTTAGGCATTGCGATATAATCTTTAAAGCGGTCGTACACCGGCATATATAAACTGTGTACCAATCCCAAAATATAGTAGCATTCCTCAATTTTACTAACAATTATACGGATAGCCAGTAAGTCATAAATCTCTTCAAATGGCCGTTTACGTTTTTGCATTTTATTATAGATACTAAAAAACGATTTGGGCCTTCCCGAAATATCCGCGGGAATATTATGCGCAATCAGTTCTTTTTCGATTGGTTCGGTGACTTCCCGGATATACGCTTCGCGCTCGGTTTTGGAGATTTTAATCTCCTGTACGAGATTTCGATAGACTTCATTTTCGAGATGTTTTAAGGCCAGGTCTTCTAATTCGGATTTAATGCGTGCAATTCCGAGGCGGTGCGCGAGAGGCGCATAAATATCGCGTGTTTCGATGGCAATCCGCGGCCGCTTGTTATCCGGGACGTGGTGCAGGGTGCGCATATTATGTAACCGGTCGGCAAATTTAATAATGATAACACGGATATCTTTAGCCATCGACAACAGCATTTTACGGAATGTCTCGGCCTGGCGGGCTTCTTTATTCTGAAATTTAATGCTGCTCATCTTGGTAACACCGTCCACGAGCAGACTCACCTGGTCACCAAATTCTTCTTTTATATCTTCCAGTGTAACATCGGTGTCTTCTACTGTATCGTGCAGCAAAGCGGCGATAATGGTGGCTCTGTCCATCTTTAATTCGGCCAGAATAATTGCGACACTCAGGCAATGGCCAAAATAAGGTTCTCCCGAATAGCGCTGCTGATTCTTATGTGCTTCAAGCCCAAAATTATACGCTTTCTCCAGCTGGCCTTCGTCCATTTCACGACAGTATCCGCTCATCATCGTAACCAACCTGGCGAATTCCGGATCATAGCGTTTATGCAGTTTTTGCAATAATGTTTTATCGTTCTTTTTTAGCATTTTTAAAAGCGGTCCGCCGAAAGGACGTTTGCCTCGTTAAATAAATCGGGATCTGTAAATTTACCATACTCTTTCAGGAACGTTAAACGCGCCGTACCGGTAGGACCGTTTCGCTGCTTACCGATGATCAGTTCACACATATTATGGGTTGGTTGACCGGTGTCTTCAAATTCCATTATACCGTAATATTCGGGTCTGTAAACAAACATAACGACATCCGCATCCTGCTCGATAGCGCCGGATTCACGCAGATCGGAAAGCTGTGGTTTTTTGCTCTTATCCCGATTTTCCACCTGGCGCGAAAGCTGGGACAGGGCCAAAACCGGCACATCCAGTTCTTTGGCGATGGCTTTTACGGAACGGGAAATATGGGTAATTTCCTGCTGCCGGTTTTCCCCTTTCGTTCCTTCCATCAACTGTAAATAATCAATAATTATCAATTCCACATTTTTTTCGGCTTTCAGCCGACGGGCTTTGGCACGTAATTCCAATACATTCAGTGAGGGCGAATCGTCGATATAAATAGGCGCGTTCATCAGCTTATCCACATAATGCGTCAGTAGTTCCATCTGCTGTTCGGAAAGTTTCCCGGTTCGTACGGCCATCTGATTTATTTTGGATTCGGTGCAGAGCAGCCGCATCGCCAGCGCGTCGGCCGCCATTTCGAGGCTAAAGATACCAACCGGCATTCCGTAATCCATTGCGGCGTTACGGGCAATATTAAGCGCGAAAGCGGTTTTACCCATACTGGGTCTTCCGGCCAGGATAACCAGGTCCGAACGCTGCAAACCTGCGGTCATTTCATCCAATTTTTTATAACCGGATGCCACGCCGGTAATCCCGGTGCGCCCCGAGTGGGTTAGTTTTTCGATTTTCTCGAAGGTGGAACGAATTATGGGTTCCAGCGCCGTAAAACCTTTTTTTAACCTTTTTTCGGAGATTTCAAAAATTTTACCCTCGGCGAAATCCAGCAGGGTATCCACATCTTCGCTCTCCTCGTACGCCTTGGTAATAATCGTATCGCATTCTTTTATCAGCAGACGCGACAGGGCCTTATCACGGACAATCTCAAGATGCTGCTCCACATTAGCCGACGAGGGAACACTATTGGAAATCTCGGCCAGGTAAGCCGGGCCTCCCATTTCATCCAGTTTGCCCTTTTTCTTTAAAATATCGGTAATGGTCAGCAGATCAATTTCAGTATCTTTTTCAAACAGATCGAGAATAGCCGTAAAAATATGGCGGTGACTGGTCTTGTAAAAATAGTTTGGTAAAATCCGTTCTGCTGCCATCGAAACGGCATCCTTGTCCAGAAACAATGCTCCCAAAACCGCCTGCTCAACATCGAGGGATTGCGGCGGCACACGCATTAATTGGGTCTCTGTAACTTTTTGGGGCATCGGTAACTCCATTTATTTTTTGTAAAATTATTTAAAAAAAGGATAATCAAAAATGCAGCGAAGGTCAAGCCGGCTTATACATTCTGAAGTAATTTTTTTATTTTTTTCAGATCCTGCCAACTGCTTTGTTTCCACCGGGGATTACGCAGCAAGGCGGCCGGATGATAGGTAACCAGCAGCGGAATATCCGCGTACTGGTGCGTCTGTTCACGCAAGCGGCTGAGCGAATCCTGAGTTTGAAGCAGATTCTGCCCGGCAACCCGTCCAAGCGCCAATAAAACTTTCGGTTTTATAAGCTCTAACTGCCGGTGTAAATAAGGTTCGCATTTTATAATTTCTTCGGGAAGCGGGTCGCGATTTTGAGGCGGACGACACTTGAGCATATTGGCGATGTAAATATCCTCCCGTTTCAGGCCAGCTGCTAACAGCATTTTATCTAATAATTGCCCGGCCCGGCCGACAAAGGGAATGCCCTGCTCGTCTTCATCTTTTCCGGGTGCTTCTCCAATAAGCATTAAATCGGCATTGGGATTGCCCCAACCGAAAACGAGATTCGTTCGGGTTTCCGACAGGCTGCATTGTGCGCAATCTTTTATTTCCAGGTAAAAACTTTGCAGCTCAGGACTTAATTGCGCCGGAATCCGCCGGGTACTTACCCGCCGTTTTGGAACGGGCCTTGGCGGTATTGCCTGTTTTGGCTTCGGCGCCGTCTGTTCCTGAGGAAAGGGTGGAGCCAGTTCATTCTCCAGATAAATTTCAGTTCCCCAAACAGCCGTGTAATTTTGCAGCAGTTTTTTTACTTCATCAATCGATTCACGCATTAGCGGTCCGTATCTCCCTTAGAAAATCTAAAATTTTATGGCTTAAAGATAGTTTACTCTGTAAAGTCAGATTATACATTTGTCCGTTTTTCAGCAAAACCGAAACCTTGTTCGTGTCCACAGCAAAGCCGCTGCCAGGTTCTTTGGGATTATTAATGACGATCATATCCAATTGTTTTTGTTCTAATTTTTTTAAAGAATTGGCAATCACATTGCTTGTTTCCACGGAAAAGCCAATTACGATTTGCTGTTTACGTTTTTTGGACAGAGCCTGTAAAAGATCGGTGGTGCGTTTGAGTTTTATCTGCAAGCCGCCTTTTTTCTTTTTGATTTTTTCGGTTTCCGTCTGTTGCGGTGTATAATCGGCGAGAGCCGCGCTGCCGATATAAACATCCGCACTGTCAAATTTTTCCTGTACTGCTTCGGCCATCTCTGCGGCAGAGCGGACAAAAGTTGTGTTTAAAACCAGCGGCGGTCTTTGCGTACCGGGTCCCAGCACCAGTTCCGTTTCGGCTCCGCGTACAAACGCGGCCCGGGCCAGGGCGATGCCCATTTTCCCACTGGAGCGGTTGGTCAGGTAGCGCACCGGATCGATGTCTTCGGCGGTGGGTCCGGCGCTGATAATTATTTTCGTACCCTGTAAATCCTGCTTTGTGATGTGCTGTTCTACCATATCCTGCGCCGATGGCAGGTCGGGCAGATAGCAGCCACCAATATTTTTTGATGTATCCGGCGGAATACAACCGGAAGGAATTAAAAGCAACTCCTCTTTGACCGGCAGGATGGGATAAATCAGCGTGGCATTTTCTTCCTGAGAAATTGTATCCGTAAATAACATATCGCATCGCGGCGCTTTATCTTCTGTAAAAGACAGGGCTGGGAAAAGTGCGGCAAGACCGCGATAATTATCTAAATCCTTTGGGGGACAGGCAATAATGACCTCTCCTTTAAAACCGTTTAAATAGGATAAAAACTCCACGGCGAGAAATAACTTACCCCCGCTCCGATCGTTACAATAAAATTTCATTAAAAGAAGCCTTTTGTGAAAAATCTTAAATTTTTTTTAAAACTTAATTAACCGCCGAATACACAGACTGTTGTCCCGATACTCGGGATCATTCCCAGCTTGCCCCCTTTTGGGCTTGCCCCTTTTTTGGGCTTGCCCCTTTTTGGGCTTGCCCCTTTTTTGGGGGAATGCTTTTATCAGCCAGGCGTCTGACTGGTCGGGAATCTATGCAATTTTTGACTGGATTCCCGCCAGAAACCTGCGGGAATGACAATCCCGACTTTTCGGGGAATGACAAACTTTTTGTATTTCATCCTAATACTGCAACACCCTCACAAGGAGAAGGGAAACTTTCTTTTCTCCCTCCCTTTCAGGAGAGGCTGGCCTGCCCCGATACTTCGGGGGGTGCGATTTAAAACTGCTTTAAATACTGACACGAATCAAGGATTCTATTTCTCTAAATGCGGTTTCCAAATCATCATTTACGATGATATGGTCAAATTCCTTTGCTTTCTCGAATTCGTATTCCAACCGTTCCAGCCGTTTTTTAATGGACTCTTCCGATTCACTCTTCCGGCCTTTAAGTCGCCGAATCAATTCTTCTTTGGACGGCGGTTTGATAAAAATCAGCAGCGCCGCGGGATGGTGTTTTTTAATGGTCAGTGCGCCGTGGACGTCGATATCAAATAGAACGACCTTACCCTGCCGGCGAAACTCTTCCACCGTTGATTTTAAAGTGCCGTAATAATTTCCAAACACTTCTTCGTATTCCAAAAAGGCATCGCGCTTAATGGCCTTTTCAAATTCCGAATGGTCCAGGAAAAAATAATCCGTGCCATCCCGTTCGGTCGGTCGTTTAGCACGGGTTGTAGCCGAAATGGAAATGACCATCTGCGGATATTTTTGTGCCAGTTTGCGTACGATTGTTGTTTTGCCCGCGCCTGACGGAGCGGAAAAGGCAATTAGACCCGCCTTAAATTCCATAAC
>JANTFQ010000064.1 GCA_024763405.1 Calditrichaceae bacterium | reverse complement strand
CATCATAGTAAGGAGATTTCATTATGAAGATTAACAGATATGAAGATATTTCTCAAATCGATCGAGAAGCAAAAAAAGATTATATCGACCGTCACTCAGCTTTTGTGCATTGCGCCGCCGAAGCCAAAAAAGGTGAAAAATTTACCGTAAAAGTACAGGTTGGCGATGAGTATGCCCACCCGGATGATTTTGATCATTATATTTCCTACGTACAGTTGTGGAATGGGGAAACCTTTTTGACTGAAGCGCATTTTACTCCGGGCGTCTTAGGCAATATGGCAGGACAGGTAGAAGTGGATTTCCATATTGTACCGCTGAAGAATATGAAGCTGACCGCAATGGCCTACTGTACCAAACACGGTTTATGGCAGAGTGATGAAGTTAAGGTTACGGTAACGGAATAAACAAAATATACGGATAATCCAATTTGCAATCCTTGCCCATTGGTCTATCAATCACATCAAGCCGGAAGGAGTCCGCTCTCTCCGGCTTTTTTTATCCCTAAAATTCAAACCGCACCCTAAGCGAAGTTTACCCCTTCTTTTAGTGGGATTGAAGGCCATGCCCGGAGCGGCCTGTCCGGTTCTGACGGAAGTCGAAGGCCGTGCCCTGAGCGGAGTTTCCCCCTATTCCCGGGGCCGAAAGATAAGCCCTCGTACACCAGGCCACAGCGAAGCACTTACCCGATATTTATTTTTCCTTTTTCGGATTTTTTTCGTTATTTTATACGATTATAAAAATTATGGAATCCCGGAGACACATCCAATATTTAACCGGCATTCCCGTCATTTTTCAAGAGGAAAAAAATTGTGAAACAGCTCAAACGCATCAAAGGCACACAGGATATTCTGCCGGAAGATTCTGTAAAATGGAATGCTTTGGAAACCATTATTCGCAAAGTGCTGAACCACTATAATTTTTCCGAACTGCGCACGCCCATATTTGAACAGACCGAGTTATTTGCGCGGGGTATCGGGCAGCTTACCGATATTGTGTCCAAGGAAATGTATACCTTCCAGGATCGCAGTAAAAAAATGCTGACGCTAAAACCGGAAATGACCGCGCCTATTATGCGGGCCTACCAGGAAAATAAATTATATGCAGCCTCCCAGCTCACAAAAATATTTTACATCGCTCCCCTTTTTCGGCAGGAACGGCCGCAGGCCGGAAGGCTGCGCCAGTTTCACCAGTTTGGCGCCGAAACTCTGGGTAGCGCCGATCCGGGCGCCGATGTGGAAATCATCGATACTGCACTTTCGGTTTATCGCGAAAGTGGTATTAAAAACCTTAAACTCAAAATTAATTCAGTTGGCGATCCGCTTTGCCGGGTGCCTTATAAAAAATTGCTTCAGGATTATATCCGGCCCAATCTCGGAGACTATTGTGAAGACTGCCAGAGGCGTTTCGATGAAAACCCGATGCGCATTCTCGATTGTAAAAACGAAACCTGCACATCCCTTAACAAAGAGGCGCCAAAACTGGCTGAAAATCTTTGTCCTGATTGTCAGACTCATTACGACGCTTTAAAAAAGCAACTGCACATACTGGAAATTCCATTCGAGGAAGATCCTTATCTTGTCCGCGGTCTCGATTATTATACCCGAACCGTTTTTGAAATTACCAGCGACGCCCTTGGTGCACAGAATGCCATCTGCGGCGGCGGACGCTACGACTTATTAGCCGAAGAATTAGGCGGGCAACCAACACCGGCAGTCGGTTTTGCTTCCGGCATCGAACGTATGATAATGGTGGCCGAAGCCCAGGGAATCGAGCTGGCTCCAAAACAGGGTCTGGATGTTTTTCTCATCGGGATGGACGCTGAAGCCAGGCCGCTCATTTTACAACAGCTTAAGGCTCTGCGCCAGGCGGGATACCGCGCCGACAAGGATTATTTAGGCAGGAGTATGAAAGCGCAAATGCGCGAGGCAAACCGTCAGAAGACACGTTTTGTGGTGATTATCGGCGAAGATGAAATTCAACGCAAAGAGGTTTCGGTAAAACTGATGGAAAAAGGCGAGCAGATTCGTCTGCCGTATGACGCCCTGGTAACAGAACTTGAAAAATATAAATAACAAGAAAAACAGAAGCCAAACTGTGCTTTACGTGATATTTACCGGCAACCTGATTCCCAGCAGGCCGGAGGATATTTAAAATAAAATGACAGAAAATACAAAATTTAGTTTTACCCGGATTCTCCGCAATTACCAGAATAAGTTACTGCGCGTATTGTTCAAACTGGATACTCCCGGCGATTTATACCTGATCTTTTTGGCACTCATTGTGGGAACGTTTACAGGATTCGGCGCATATTTGCTGAACCTTATCGTGGACGGTGTTCATTTTGTTTTATTTGAACACGCCGGAACACATTTTATCAACCCCGAAATTGGGAATTACCTACGCATCCTGTTCCCTGCTATCGGCGGGCTTGCCGTTGGATTGCTTGCTTATTATTTATCTCCGGAAGTAAAAGGACATGGTATTCCCAGTGTTATGGACGCCATTATTACCAAAGGGGGATTGATCCGTAAACGGGTAACGTTATTGACGGCGCTCAACTCCGGCACCACTATCGGCTCCGGCGGTTCGGCAGGAAAAGAAGGACCCATTGTGCAAATCGGGGCAGCGATCGGTTCCACCATTGGGCAGCTTCTGCACGTCTCACAGCAGCGTATGCGCGTTCTCGTGGGCTGCGGCACAGCGGCGGGCCTGGCAGCTGTATTCAATGCTCCTCTTGCCGGCGTATTATTCACCGTTGAAATCATATTAGCCGATTTTAGTCTTGCTGTTTTCACACCGATTGTTATTTCCGCGGTTATCGCCACTTCCATTTCCCATTATCTAATCGGCTCCAGCCCCTTATTTAAAATTCCCGAATACGCATTGCATAGTCCGGCTGAGTTTCCCCTTTATCTGTTAATGGGTTTACTCGGTGGCATTTTATCGGTTGTTTTTATCCGCACCCTCTATGGTATCGAGGATATATTTGAAGAAAAACTTACACTGCCGGCCTGGGTAAAACCGGCCATCGGAGGATTACTCACCGGGGGAATCGCTTTTTATTTTCCTGAATTATATGGCTTCGATGATTCGGCCACTCATCTGGCGCTAACCGGCCATACCGGCGTTTATTTACTCGGTTTACTGATCATCGCTAAAATTTTGGCCACTTCGTTTTCACTGGGTTCCGGTGGAACAGGTGGTTTGTTCACCCCTTCGCTTTTTATCGGCGCGACTTTTGGCGCGTTGTTTGGAAATGTAGCCGGTATTTTTTTCCCCGGAATAACAGCTCCTCCCGGCGCCTATGCCCTTGTTGGAATGGCCGTAGTGGTGGCGGGAACCATTCACGCCCCTCTCACCGCTCTTTTGATTATTTTTGAAGTCACGACAGACTATAATATTATTTTGCCGTTGATGTTAGCCACGGTAACCTCTACCCTGATTGCCCGCTGGATCGAGAAGAATTCAATTTATACGATGAAAATGTCGATGTTTTCCCGCAATGTGGTCGGCGGACGTGATATTGATATTCTGAAAACGCATACGATTAACAATATTATCAACACGGATGTCTCGGTTATTTATGAATATACCGGCTTCGATGAAATTTTAAATCTGTTGATGAATTCGCACGATACCTCTTTTCCTGTTCTAAGCAAAGACAATAGATTAATTGGAATTATCGCCATGCGCGATCTGCGTCCCCTTCTATTCGACCGTGATTTGGCACCCCTACTTCTTGCGACCGATATTATGAGCGAAAATGTTTTCGTACTTACACCGGATGACACACTGGCGAAAGCGCTGAGTAAAATGGAATTGGAAGATTCTGAACTGCTGCCTGTGGTGAATTCTGCCGAGGATATGATTTACAAAGGCATCGTCAGTCGTGAACAGATAATTAAACGCTACAGGAAAGAGAATTTGCTACTTACCGAAAGTGTAGAATAATTATTCTCTGTTTTCAAAATCAGAGGGTAATGAGAATTATTATGATTCCTTCTGTCGTCATACACACCTTATCCCCTCACAAAGTGGCCACTTCTTCGTACTTCCTTCTCCTAGAAAGAGAATGGGAACTTTCTTTTCCTCCTCTCCTTTCAGATGAGGCTGGCCTTTCCTGATACTTCGGGGAGTGAGGTTTTAGACTACTCTAAAGACGGGCACTCATTATGGACGGGGAAGGTAAATCATGCGGACCTTACCTATAAGAATAAATACATTCAAAGACCATCGACCCGGAACTGCCTATTTTCTCAAATTTGCTCAATTTGTGATCCCGCGCTCAAATATTTTTTATACATCCACTTATCTTGCCGAAGATTAATTTAAAATTATAACAGCGGATGTGGCATGAAAAAATCAAAAATTTTAGTTATTGACGACAATAACCTTAATTTGCGGATGATTGAACTGATTTTGCAGAATTATGACTATGAGGTTATTTCGGCTTTAAATGGCCTTGAAGGAATAAAATCAACACAGGAAAATAAGCCGGACCTTATTCTTTTAGATATTATGATGCCGGAAATGGATGGATTTGAAGTGTGCGAACGTTTAAAAGCAAATCCGGAAACAAAGGACATACCCGTAATCTTTTTAACATCAAAAACAGATTCGGAAGGCATTGTAAAAGGTTTTGAATTAGGCGCTGCAGATTATGTTACCCGGCCTTTTAACCGTCCCGAGTTGATGGCCCGCATTAAAACACATCTTTCCTTAAAGGAATCCCGTGACAAAGTAATTGAATTGGAACGTAAAAATTCAATTCTGGCCATGGGCACCACGACCAATCACGAAATTAACCAGCCTTTAACGGTTCTCACAGGCAATTTATTTTTACTTAAAGAATCACTAGGGCCGGCTCCAACTCAACAGCAATTGACCTGCTTCCGCAAAATGGATGAGTCAATTATGAAGATCAAGGAGCTTCTCGTCAAATATCAAAATCCGGTTGGCACACGTTTCGAAACCTATTCCGGCGCTTCCAAAATGGTTGTTTTTGATGATTAATTAAACCGCATACCCGGCGTCCTTAATCTTTGTTTTTACATTTTCTAACTGTTCCGGATTTTCCAGTTTAAAATCGACTTTCCCATTATCCAGGTCCACAGATACTTCACTGGCACCCTCAACCGATTCTACTGCATTTTTAACAGAACCGGCACAATGCATACAGGTCATTCCTTTTACATCAATGATTAAATGAGACACCTTTATCTCTCCCCTTGTTTTTACAAATAGTTTCTTAAATTTCATATTCCAGTAATAAATCAAAAACATAATGCTCAAAATAACGACACCGCTCCATTTTAACCAGGGCGGCAGCATTTCATGTTGATGGGTATGGAGGATGGTCTCCATACCTATTTGCCCGATTAAAAGATTAAACAAATAGCCCATAACCAGCGCAGCTATGGAAATGGAGGCCAGATAAAGCGCGGTTGATTTTTTCCCGATGATACTGCTCACGGTACTTAAATTTACGGCATTTGTAGCCGGGCCGGTTAATAAAAAAACCAGCGCTGCTCCGGGATTTAAACCTTTTAAAACCAACGAAGCGGCAATCGGCGTGGAAGCTGAAGCGCACACATACATCGGAATCCCGATGGCCAGCATCACCAGCATCGAAAGAAACGGATAATCAAAATACAGCATAAAAAAACCTTCCGGTAATAACGCGCCGATAAGGCCAGCCACCAAAACACCAATTAAAAGCGTCCCGGCAATGGAGCCGAACAATTCATATTCCACATAAGACGGAAGTTCTTTCAAACGTTGGGCAGGAGTGGATTGAGATGCGTTTTGGGTAACTGCCGGTTTTTGTTTTACGCTATCCTGATCGAAGAGCAACAGAGAGAGTCCCGCCAAAATTGCAGTTAAAACGGAAGTGACGATTCGGAAAACGGCAAATACCCAGCCTAATAAGGAATAGGTCAGTAAAAAACTGTCCGCACCAATTTGCGGAGTGCTGATAAGAAAAGAGACCGTGGCCCCTTTGGAAGCGCCGCTGCGGCGCAGTGAGGTGGCCACCGGCACAACCCCGCAGGAGCAAAGCGGGAGAGGAATTCCAAACAGAGTGGATTTTATCATGGAGCGAATGCCCGGTTTCCCAAGATGTTTGCGCACGATAGAATCCGGGAAAAAGACGTGCAGCACCCCGGCGACTAAAAAACCAAAGACGAGGTAAATAGCCATTTCATAATAAAAATAACCGGTTTCATTTATAAAAGTGTAAATATATTCCATTTTTTGCTCTCAGTGTTCAGCTGTCAGTTGACAGTCCTTGTCTTGGTAATTGGTCATTGGTAATTGGTCATTGGTAATTGAAATGTACTTCGACGGGATAATATTCCCTGTGAACGTCAATCGTCTTTTTTTGAACGCATTTTTTTGAGAAGACTTTGTTTCTTTTTTTGATCGAGCCGGCGCTGTTTCACAGCTTTGGAAGGTTTGGTTTTTTTACGGAGTGGTTTCTTTGTTAACGCTAATTTTAAAAGTTCGGTAAAACGCAATAAAACCGCTTCTTTATTGGCAAACTGGCTGCGACTGGACTGACTGCTGATTTGCAGCACCCCCTCCTTGTTAATCCGGGTTTTCAATTTGCGCATAATTTGATGACGCTGTTCGTCAGAAAGAGAAGGTGACATGGCCACGTTAAACTGCAGGGTAATGCGGGTATTAACCTTATTGACGTGCTGTCCGCCTGGTCCGCTACTGCGGGAAGGAATAAAAGTAAGTTCATTCTCCGGGATGGAAAGAGTATTTGTTATTTTTATCATAATCAGGTGATTACTTTTTCAATTAGTTTTAAACTATCTTTGTTTTATTACACAAAATTACGGACGCGATCAATTGATTTCAATTGACTTTAAATGTAATCTAAGAAAAAAAAGAATTCATTGGTATGACTAAAATTTTCATTCTGGTTTTGTTTTTCATTTTCTTTTTTCTCTTCCCTGCAAATGCCCAACAAGGTGAAAATGATTATGTAATCCTCCTGCACGGACTGGCCCGGTCAAAACACTCTATGGAAAAATTAGAAAAACGGTTAAAAAACGAAGGATATCGGGTTTTAAACCTGGATTACCCTTCGAGAGAAGAAACAATTGAGCAGATTGTTCAAAATACGCTGATACCGGAAATACGCCGTTTTTGCACGGATTCTACAAAGAAAATTTATTTTGTTACACATTCGATGGGCGGTATTGTATTACGCTACTACCTGAATTTAAAACCGCATATTAAAACCGGGCGCATTGTGATGCTCTCCCCTCCCAATAAAGGCAGTGAAGTAGTAGATTTTCTAAAAAATATCCCGGGTATAAAAAAACTGATGGGGCCCGCTTTTAGCCAGTTGTCTGCCGATTCCGTTTCGTTTGTAAATTCCTTAAAACCGGTTAAAGAAGAGATTGGCGTAATTACCGGAAGTAGTTCTATCAATTTTATTAATTCCATAATTATTCCGGGAGCGGATGATGGCAAGGTGTCTGTCCAGCGGGCACGACTTGATGAAATGACCGATTTTTTAATCGTTGAGCGCAGCCATCCTTTTATAATGAATGCCCCGGAAGTATCCACGCAGATTTTATATTTTCTAAAAAACGGGATTTTTAAAAAATCAAATAAGGACAACTAAATGACGCCGAAGCATATTATTCTCATTTTTCTTTTACTTTATTCAATCAGCTGCAAGCAAATTAATACAGATAAACAAGCGGCAAAAGATTCCATTTCGTTTGTGCAAATCAAAGCCGATTCTATTTATGACAGCAAACAGATCATAAGTATACTGACCGTGCCAAAAAATCTTTTAAATACCTATAAAATTGAATTTGGCTATGATAAATTGGAACTCCAAAAAACCAGCGCCATTGCCTTAAGCAAACATGCCGAGATGGCCATAAACGGCGGCTTTTTTAACAGGGACAGTGGAGGAAGCGTTACTTATTTTGAAGTAAGCGATTCGGTAATTGGCCCGGCAGAACATCCTGGGCATAAATGGAATTTCCCGGATAGTTTAGTGAACGGAGCGATCGTATTAACCAAAGCGGATGCACTTATTCTCGAGCCTGCCAGGACCAATCTGTTTTATAAAAACTCTCACGAAGAAGAAGCTGTATTGGTTACCGGTCCTCTGCTCCTGTTAAATTCAAAAGCAGTCCGTCTGCCCGTTTCAGAATTTGTAACCAGGCGCCATCCCAGAACCTGCATCGGTAAAAATGAAGATGCCATCCTGTTTATCACCATAGACGGGCGAAGCGCAGATGCAGCCGGTATGAATCTTTATGAACTTCAAGGATATTTGAAAAATTTGGGATGTGTTGATGCCATCAATTTGGATGGCGGCGGATCGACCACCATGTGGCTTAAGCAGAAAGGTATCGTAAATTTCCCCAGCGATAAGGCCGGGGAAAGATCTGTTTCGAATGCTCTTTTGCTTATTAAAAAAGAGACACATTGAAATCCATCTTTCAGCCAAAGCAGAAGGAATTCAACTGATTAAAAGCCCTAAAACAAAGCCGTGAAAACGGAAAATGATTTATCCTGTTTTTTTAAATCATATTTAAGAACGGATTCATCCTTAACGCCTCGGGGCGTAATCCAAAAAGGAATTTAACGGCCTGGAAGCGGACGTATTTAACGATTTTATCCAGTCAATAACCGGCTGACGGTAATGTACAGACGTCCGCAGCGGATTGGGATCCACTTGCTGAAAGCTATAATCCGAACGTGAATATAAATAATCGGTTGTCAACACCTGATATACAGAATCATCGTAAATTGGAGTGCCATTACTGAGTTTATATCCATCCGTCATTGTCATCCCGCCGAACACAAGATTTCCGATTCCATCTTTTAGCTCCGCCCCTGTCATCTTTAATTCTAAAATGGAATTTGAAAAAGGAAGGACTCCAACCATCGTTTCCAGTGAAATATTACCGGCCTCAATATCCTGGCGGATTCCACCCTTATTCGTTAGTGAAACATCCGCCTCCGGAAAAGTTATCAGCCAGGAATCCGTAATCATATTATACATCGCATCCGAATTTCGGGCAATTTTAGTATCCGCATATCCGATTACTTCGGATAAATAGGTATTCAGGTTTTCTTTCCAGGAAGATACGATGGCCGCAATAGCCGTATCCGGAGTCGAAACATCTTTATTGTATTCCAAACTCGGCAATATGGAAAGCACTTCATTGGTTTTTCTATCAATGGTAAGTTCAATCCTGGCGTAGCTTTTCATAAAAGAACCGGCTTCCACCATGGTCACGCCGTCCAGCGTATCGGAATACATTTCGTGGCAATGCCCGCCGGTAATTAATGAAATTCCAAGCCGTTTGGCTTCAGGCGCCAGCGCTTTCATATTATAGCTGCAAATATGGCCGTCTACCATTAGAAATTCAGCGCCTGCCTTTTTAACCTTTGGAACTATCTCGTTCAGCGCATCGATGTAAGGAATAAAATCATAATCAACCACATTATCCGGAAACGTCGAAAGAGGTGTGCTTGTTGTCGTTAGACCGATGATACCGATTTTTATACCGTCAATTTCTTTGATGATATA